>CANHMH010000143.1 GCA_947461635.1 Flavobacteriales bacterium
GAAGTTATTGTTTAATATAAATAATCCAAACAAATGAAAAACAAACAATTATCAATCATTTTAACCTATGTCATTGCCTTTGTTTGGATCGCAAATGGCTTATTTTGTAAAGTGCTCAACTTGGTGCCCCGTCATCAGGAAATTGTTGCACGCATTCTAGGAGATGCATACGCAAGACCGCTGACTTTCCTCATTGGAATATCGGAAGTCATCATGGCGCTTTGGATTATCAGTGGGTATAAATCCAAGTGGAATGTCTGGACCCAAATACTTGTTGTTGGACTCATGAATACGCTTGAATTTATTCTTGTTCCCGATTTGTTGCTTTGGGGAAAATTCAATTCCGTTTTTGCCTTCATGTTTATTTTGCTTGTTTACTTCCATGAATTTTATGTTCGTCCTAAAACGAAGAATAGTTGATTTCGAATGATAAATAATCTGAGATAACAGGAATTAAATTCGGAAATTCATGTAACTTTAATTACACCAAACGCATAGTTGAAATATGCTCGATTTTCTAAAAGACCATCCTTTTGCTGTTGAAGCCTATTTTGAACATTCGATTGTCCTGACGTTTGCGGTCCCTAAAGAAGCGTTAGCTTCACTAATTCCCGAATGTTTGACCTTAGACACCTTTGAAGATAAATGGGCGTTTATTGCGGTGGCAATGGTTCAAACGAAAGGTTTACGTCCAAAAGGAACTCCGAAATTTATGGGAAATGACTTTTTTCTGATTGGTTACCGCGTGTTTGTGCGCTATACAAATCAAGAAGGAAAACGCTTAAGGGGCTTGTATATTCTGAAATCGGAAACGGACAAAAAGAAAATGGAGTTTTTCGGGAATATCTTTACCCATTACAATTATACAACTACCGATATTCAGCAAGTTGAAGGTGAGGAGTCCATCGAGATTTCATCCATTCAATCAAAATTCAAAGTCGTTTTGGATAGGAGGGAAGATAACATTTCTATACCGGAACATTCGCCCTTCGCGGATTGGAAGGAAGCACGCAGGTTTGCCGGTCCTTTGCCATTCACGTTTACCTACAACGAAGATTCACGTGAGGTACTCATCATTGAAGGAGTTCGTCAAAATTGGACGCCAAATCCAATTAAAGTAATTGATTATCAGTTTGATTATTTGAAAACACTCAAGTTGGAGAATCCAATCCTAGCGAATGCGTTTATCATTAAAAACATTCCATATTATTGGAAAAAAGGGAAAAAGGAACAATGGAAATAAAGAGAAGTCCATTTCAGGGAGTCTTGAATATTCTCCGTTTTAACCGACATTTTTATGTCCTTGGATTGTTCGTTTTAGCATCGTTTGTTGGTGTTTTTTGGTTCTTCAAATGGTCGGACATCCTCTTTGTGTTGGTTCTTCTTGGTTTTTGTTATGGGCTTTTTATGCCGCTTATCGTTTCTGGCTATGTCTATGACCTTTCTGGATTTTATCGCTTTGATTGGTTGAAAAAACTGAATTTGGACGAACAAACTTCACGAATTCATCTAAATATCCATGCGGGATTCGATGAAACAAGTTACCATTTGAATGAACTTTTTCCACAAGCGAACTTACACGTCTTTGACTTTTACAATGAAAAACTACATACGGAACCAGCAATCATTCGCGCACGAAAAGTGAGTTTGGTGTTTCCAAACACACAGCAAATAGATACACGCTTGATTCCAATGACGGATCAATCTGTGAATACCATCTTTATCATTTTTGCGGCGCATGAGATCCGTGCGTTTGAGGAAAAAGTCACTTTTTTAAAGGAATGCCGAAGGGTTTGTATCTCAGGAGGGAATGTTGTCATGGTGGAGCATCTGCGCGATCTGCCCAATTTCTTGGCGTTCAGTGTTGGATTCACGCACTTTTTCTCGAGAAACACATGGTTAAAAGCCTATAAAGAAGCTGGATTTTCGTCCATTCAAGAAACAAAGCACACACCGTTTGTATCCATTTTTAACTGCCACTTATGATGTATATTCACTTGAAAATTATTGGTTTTGTATTAATGGCCTTAGCCTTGGTGCATGTTATTTTTCCTCGGTATTTTCATTGGAAGGAAGAACTGAAGGATTTAAGTTTGATGAATCGTCAAATGATGAAGGTGCATACTTTTTTTATCGCCCTAACCGTATTTTTAATGGGACTATTTTGCGCAGTAAATACGGATGAAATCATCGGGACACATTTAGGAAAAGTCATTTCACTAGGATTTGGGATATTTTGGTTATTTCGTCTCGTTATTCAGTTTTTTGGTTACTCCGCTGAACTCTGGAAAGGGAAAACATTCGAAACGGTCATTCACATTATTTTCGCTTTGCTTTGGGCGTATTTGAGTGTAGTCTTTTTATGGAATTTTCAGAACGAATGAAAGTGTGTAAAATTCCGTAAAGACATTTTTATTAATTTAATAGAGCCGAAAGTGATTCGCATAAATAAAATCAAGCATACATGAAGAGAAAGACCTTACAATTACTATCCGTTTTCATGACGGTTTCCTTGAGTTTTTTCGGACAAACGAGCGCCGAAATCGTTGTCCCGCCATTTCAGGATACATTTTCTGATTACATTAAAAAGCTAGAAGCGGGTGAAACAAATATTGATTATCAAGACTTTCGCTTTAGTTTTTTGAAAAGCGAACAGTTCACCATTGCTCATTCCAAGGTGATGGAATTTGATAGCCTGAAAAGGCAAATGTACGAGCAAATGAATGCTGGGAATCATCAAGATGTTATCCAGATTACAAAGCAACTTTTGAGCATCGATTATACCGATATGATGGCACATAAAATATTGCGTCAAACCTATAAAATCATTGGCGATACGACGAATGCAGCTAAGTATAAAACCATTCAATTCGGACTGATGAATTCGATTCTTCAAAAAGGAGATGGTCGTTCCTGTGAGACTGCTTGGCCAGTGATTCAAGTGGAGGAAGAATATTTTATTCTAGAAATGGTGGGTGCTCAACTCAAACAACAAACATTGGTAGAAGACCGTGGCATTTGTGATAAAATGGAATTTAAAGCAGATGGGAAAAAGAAAACCTATTATTTCGAAGTGAGTAAGGTTTTTGAGGGGTATAAAAAATTAGGAATGAATTAATTCAATCATGAAAAAATACATAGGAATTATTGCATCTGTCCTTTACGCACTGCTTTTCAGGATTCTCGTTGAATGGCATGTGATGGAAATGAACTCATGGACCTATCTTATTTTTGTGCCAATCTTAATGGGATACCTGCCTTTCGTTCTCGATAAAAAAACCTTCATCGAAAGTAAAGCAAAGTCGATCTTGTTTCCAATGGTCAGCGTGATTTTGTTTTTGGTCATTGCGTTTATTACTCAGCTAGAGGAATTAAGTTGTTTCGTGATTCTCCTTCCGCCGTATATGGTATTTTCTGTATTGGTCAGCTGGGGTTTACGTTCCGCATTGATAAATCGCACGGGAGATTCAAGTAATGGAATGACAAAAAATGGTTTGATTTTCATTGCGCTTCCTTTGTTACTCGGGCAGATCGAACAAGGATTGAATAAACGAACAAATGCGATCGAGTTGAGCGAGAAAATCATCATTAAATCTTCTGATAAACGTGTCTGGGACAATTTATTTACTGTTCCTGATTTATCCAAGGATGTTGAATCAAGTGTGTATAATTACCTTGGATTCCCAAATCCAGTTCGGTCCAACTACGACGTAAAAACTAACACGCGCTTAGGTTATTTTAGCAATGGGATTGTTCTACATGAAAAAGTCGTGGAACAAAAAGACTGTAAAAAATTATCCTTTGCGATTGATGTCGAGAAGTCTATGTTGGATAAAAGTCAGACCTTTCGTCATGTTTTACGAAATAAAAACCTGGTGTTTCAGTCCATCACGTATCGTTTGAAACGCATAGCAGCAAACCGAACGGAATTAACTTTGTCGTGTACCTACCAACTCAGCTCTAACATTCCTGTGTATGGAACTTTTTGGTCCAAGCAAATCATCCGTGACTTTGAAACGAAGTTGCTTTATGCGTTAAAACGGAACATAGAAAAACAATGATTTTTGAAGATGAGTGCAAGAGTTGTGTATTTCACGTAATAATTTGACGCATACTCTGTTTTAAATCTGTTCAATTTTTAATAAACGCACTTTTTATTATTCTTGAGTTACCAATTTTTGGTAATTTTAATTTTAAATCGTTAAACATGGGTAAAAACACATCCATTTCATTAGGAACACACTTTGAGGAATTCATCCATGAAGAGGTGAGTTCTGGTCGTTATGGCTCTGCTAGTGAGGTGATTCGCACGGCATTGAGACTTCTTGAAAATGAAGAGAAAAAAATAAATGAATTACGACAGGCACTTATTCTTGGTGAAGAAAGTGGCTGGGTGAAAAACTTCAAACCCGAAGATCACTTGAAATCTATCAAAAGTCGTTTTACAACGAAGTAAGAACTAATGAAAAAACGTTCTTTAAGAATCAGTTCTGAAGCTTTATTAGATTTAGAGAAAATTTGGATTTTTACATGTGAGAAATGGTCAAAAGATCAGGCTGACAGGTACTATAATCTTTTAATGGAGGAGATTGATTATCTCAGATTATTGGATAAAATAGGTCGATCCGCTGATTACATTAGAGAAGGATATCGTGTGTCATTCGTGAAATCACATATTATTTTCTATAGAATTGGAAATGACAACGCATTGGAAATCATCAGAATTTTACATCAAAGAATGAACATTGATGATTGGTTAATTTAATCAAGAATAGTCGGTATGATAGCTAAAGTTCCTTTTGTAAATTGATATAAAAATATAAGTGAATCCCCCAATGAAAACGAATTTAACGAGCCTTCTGTTTTTTGCCTTGCTTTTCCTATTTGGAAACCGCTCGGTCCATGCGCAGGAAACCATTCTGAAAGAATCACCGGTGCAAACAACAACTGTTTCCTATGAAAACCTAGTCTTTGAAGGAGCGGGAATAAAAGGAATCGCTTATTCCGGAGTGTTGAAAGAACTTGAGCGGGTAGGAGTGTTGCAGCAGGTTCAGCGTGTCTGCGGGACTTCCGCTGGTGCGATCACAGCCTTGATGGTTTCACTTGGTTATACATCCTCGGAGATTTACCAGCTGATATCCGATACAAAATTCCAGAAGTTCAACGACGGACAATTTATCTTTTTTGGCGGATTTACGCGGATGTCC
>CANHMH010000144.1 GCA_947461635.1 Flavobacteriales bacterium
CCAAGTTACTTGTTGCAGGATGATCACCCCAAACCCATAAGGTACCGTCATTTTTAATTGCCATTGAAAACAACTTTCCGGCACTCACCATTTTCCAAGTGGTTTGGCTCTTTACAGAAAATGTTAGAGTCAAAATCAAACTTAAAGCATATATAGTTCTCATAGAAAATTGTTTAAGTTAAAAGTACGGAATTAAAGGGAATTACTTCATCCTCAAAGTCGCACCGTTGGATGATTGGTATATAAATGTACGTAATGTGTTGGAGAAAAAGACGTCAACAGATAAAAATTAGAATAAGTTCTAATTTAATTATAGTCCCCGCGCCGCTGGATAGTATATTGAAAACACTTTATTATTATTTTTTGTGTTTCAATCATTTGAAAAAGTGTAATTTTAGACTAATAGTACTTGTTAGCATACCGTAAGATCTGCTAACAGGTCATTTTTTTTAAAGCTATAGAGAAGAAATATCCCCGCAACGCTGGATATGCCTTCCTGTGCAATGAGAAAAGACATAAATTGTTTACTTCATTTTAGCTTTTTCCAAAATTTTAATTGTTGTTAATAGTACCGCAGCAGTGCAACTGCAGCGGTTCCAAGTGCGGTACGATGTGCTACCTCATCCTCAATCCAATTCCTACATTCATTCCAAAATTGATGTACTTGCGGTAACTGAAAATCTGTGGTGGGGTTTTGACACTGTTGAAATTCAAATAAGGGGTAAAACTGATGAACGATTGTTTGAATCCTGTTCTAAACTCGAGTTGTATACTTTGTTGGAAATTCCATTTTGGAACAAAGAACGATTCCAGGCCAATGCCGCTTCGACTTGGATAATACCCGATTTGTTCTTTAAATCGTGTTCCCAATGAAGCGCTGTAACGTGGTGTCAGCGAGAACTTTTCCCACTGAAATTGATATCCAATGCTCAATGGCACTTGAACGAAGGTATATTTGTTTTGATCCGTGTACGTTTTGTCGATATACGTCGTATCGAATTGATTTAAGTTAGACGGATCCACTTGAATCAAGGCATCTACATACTTGAAGTCCGCTTGTTCACCGAGACTCGTGATAAAAGCTCCTATCCCCCATTGAAAATTCCCTGCATACGTGTAAAGGTTCAATCCAAGGTTTTTTGTTTTTAACAGGGACTCTGACTGTGTCAACATGACATCATACGAACTCACTAAATTGAAATCGCTATACAAGTAACTTCGCGTAAAATTCAAGCCGGAATAGATTTCCAATTCCAGCCTGCGTTCTCGGGCTTGCAACGGTATTGAAGATCGTTTTACAGTAAGGCTTGGCACCATTAACAAACTGATAAACAATTCATTTAAGCGCTTCATTGTAAGTGTTAATCGGGACGTATCCGAAGTAAGATCTTCAGGATTCCCAGTATAAAGCGGTAGCGAATGATTAGAAAAGACTGTTGGGGATTCCAAGTGCTGATCCGCATGCACATTCGACACGCGAGACAGAGAGGAAGTTGAAAACATGGGTTCAGACGTTTGTGCTTCTGTTTTCTCGGTTGTTTGACTTTTACGGTTGGAAACTCGTGTAGTCTCACTCCCCTGTTTATTGTGCGTTTGATGGGAAGCTTTGAACCATGATTCGTTCGTCCCCAAGCTAAACTGCAGCATTCCGTAGATGACAACGGTGCACAGTGTCGAAGCGCCAAAAATCCACCAGAAAAGCAAGCCTTTCTTTTTACGCTTCGGTTCTTCCAAGCGTTTTTCTAGGTCCGACAGAAAATCTGCATCCAAATCAAAAGATTGATTCAATACCTCGTTTCGATAGTCATTCTCAAATGAAGTGAACTGATTCTTCATAATGTTGTTTTTTCTAGTTGAACAGCGATTATTTTTCGAGCTTTCAAGATGTGCCATTTCACGGTGTCATAGTTGAGGTCGAGTGCGGTGGCAATTTCCTCTCGGGACATATCTTCAATCACAAAAAGGTTAAAGACAATGCGGGTTGATTCCGGTAAAGCATCCACGAACTGAAACAGCAATTTCGATGCGTCCTCACCCTGTAAAATCACATCCGAAATATCGCTTGCTTGAAATTCTTTTTCAAAATCAATATCCTTAAATAACTTGTTATCCTTCTGCTTTTTGCGGTATTGATCGATGAATTCATTTTTGACGATGGTACTGATCCATGCAGCGAAGTCCTTGTTGCGATCGAAGGTTTCGATGCGTTCAATGGCTTTTAAAAAGGCGACATTGACGATGCTCATTTGTTCTTCCTTGTGTAAACTTAAGCGCGATAAACGACGCAGCATAAAGGGATAACAATATTCATACAACAGCAATATACTGCGACGGTCTCGCTGTACAATTTGACGAATAAAGTCCTCTGTGAAGTTCAAAATGATTTAGTACCTAGTTTTTAACGATTCAAATAATACTTGATTCCAAGTTGTTGGGAACACTGAAAAGAGAACCAAGACGAAGGAACACTTTTTAGTACAAAATAATCAAAACAAAAACGACTTTCGTAGGTGAAATACCATATTTGTTTGTGTGAAGTTGGAGAATTTAGACAATACTGGAAGCCAAGTGAGGTAAAAACACCTAGGTTAGGTTTGTATTTATCCAATGAAAAGAGGGCCCAAGGCCTAAACACATCATAAAAATCACCAGTCCCGTCGTCAGAATCAAGATTATTTGGTTTATTGATGGATGTACGAATACGATTTCCAAGTCCTAACCCAATATACGCACCAAATCCAAGGTTAAATTGAACTTTATCGTTCAATTGAATTTGTTTTAGGACGCTGTAATCTAACTGAAGAACAGGACTCGTATGTTCTAGTCTGTATCTTCTAACGTATTCAGCTGTATCTGGCGCGTTAGCCTGAAGCTCACCGGTCATAGCGAAGGAAGATATCAATCGATTCTGATAGGAAATTCCCAAACGATGCGTGAGTGAATTTTGTCCAATTTTAAAGTTAAAATAACCATGAACAATAGGTTTTAATCCCAAATTACTCCGTGAATATGGCGGATTGAATTTCGTGTTTGAAGTGTCTCCCATGATATCCAATACATACGAATAGGTCGTGTTTGAAGCTGATGGGATTTTAGAGCTCAAGACTCCACCAATCGACAACTGCCAACTTTCTAGTTGAAAATTGCCTTTTTGCGCAATAGAACCCATACTTAAAAAAGAAAGGATTGCCGTTAAGGAAAGGGATTTCATGTACATCTGAACGAATTTTTGAGTGAGGAAAATCAAAGGTATGTAGCGTTTTTACTTGAATTGATAACGGATTCCAAATTGTTGTTGTGATTGAAAGGAAAACCAATAAGCGGGCATATTCCGGATTCCAAAATAATCTGCACCAAAGCGACTTTCATAAAACAAGTACCATTTCTGAATTGGATCCGATGGAGGATTTAAGGCGAATTCAAAACCGAATGTTGTAAAAACACCCAGATTAGGAATGTGCTTTGCATACTGAAAGAGAGTGTCCATACTCCAGTGTGCTGTAGTAACAAAGGAATTCCCAAATGCGTCTCTACCGAATCCATTAGCAAACAATTGATTGCCGAAACTCATTCCAACATAGCCACCAATTCCGGCTCTGAAAAACAAACGACTTCCGATTTTCATTTTTTTCTGTACCGAGTAATCGACTAAAAAAACGGGGACTTTGTGCGTAAAATCATACATCGCCAAAAAGTAATCACCGCTATTTGGATTCAAGACTTCCACTGGGTTCACCGTTAGGTAAGAACTCAAGGTTCTCCAATTGAAAGCGACGCCTACCGTTTGATTCAGATTTTTTTCTTTGTTAGCAAAAGACAATTGAAGAGAATAGCGCGACTCAAACGGAACCTTTTTTTGAGGAAGAGGTATTTCATTTAAACCGTAAACGATATTATTCATGGAATCAGTGATGATTTGATCATACACCTGATAATTAGCCGAAGGTAATTTTGAGCTCAAAATAGCACTCGTTGAAAATTGAACGCCAGTCAATTCCCATGCTTTTTGTGACCAATTCACAGATAATTGAGAAATTACGAAAAAAAAAGAGGCAATTGATACTATTTTCATCATTTTTGGTTTACAAAAGAGTATACGATTCTTTTCGTGAAAAAGGAAGTACAGGAAACGAAGAAACATACTTTTTGTGAAAGAACACTTCCTTTTTGAAAGAGAAATTCGTAACGAAACTATGAGACCTTCCATTATTATCTTTTTTAGTTTGAGCCTGTATTTCCAAACCTTTGCTCAAGACGACAGAATTTCTTTTCAAACCGGCACCTTGCATTGTTTTTTTGATGGAAGTAAAGTGAAGGCACAAAACACCTCTTTTGGACTTCAGTACCAAGGAAAAACAAAGCGTCAGTATACGTATTCCTTGGAGTTTATGCACTATTACCATCCCTGTGAAAACAGCTATAACTCCGGCTTGTATTTGAGAGGTAATCTTCGAAATATCGATTTTAACCTGAGCTTTCTCGGCCTGCGGTCAATTGGTGAAAACTTCCAGTTTCGTTTTGGTGCTGGTCCAAGTATGCGAATGTCTTATTATGAACTAGACTCCATTGTTTTACCGTTTAATTTAGTTGAAGGCGATTTTTATTACGGGATTCAACTCAAAGGCGGCGTCAATGGTAGACTCGCTTTGGAATATCAACCAGTAAAAGGGCTAACTATTTTTACCCAATTAAATTTATGCCATTACTTCATGGTTCAAAAAGCATTATTTGACAATCCCATTCTTTTTGATCAAGGCAATAAATTACAAGCCCGCTCCTTCCCTAGCCGCTTCGACCTTTCCCTTCGCTTTGGCGTGGGGATTAACTTTTAACTCGCGCACCGCTGGCAAATTCTCGCACCACTGTATTCACAACCTGTGGGATGCAAAAAGACATAAAATGCTTACTTCATTTTAGCTTTTTCCAAAGTTTTAATTGTTGTTAAAATTACCGCAGCAGTGCAACTGCAGCGGAACATGGATGCGAAGTGTGGTTCGCATTGCCACAGGCTTACTCACCCATCCCTTGTAACTTTTCTCGTTACCAATTTGTTACACTAGTAAACCTGCCAAACTAAACC
>CANHMH010000145.1 GCA_947461635.1 Flavobacteriales bacterium
TCGATAATTAGCGTTGGCTAGCAACTTATTCAGTTAACTTTCGTTATAATAAATACGGACTTTTCCCGTTGTTTTACTGATGTTTAGAGTTATTTTTCTGCTTTCCATTGTTTTGTTTTGTCAAAACGCATTTGCTTCCCATGTCATGGGAGGGGAAATCAGCTACAAACATTTGGGAGGAACGAATTATCAATTTGAATTGATTTTTTACCGCGATTGCAACGGAGCAGATGTCAATCCAGTATCAGAGCAACTGAAAGTTTGGAACAATCCTAGCTTATCCTCCATCACTGTAAATTTCATTTCTCGACAAGACATCTCCCCGACTTGTTCTCCTGTAGCCGGTTCTCCCGGACCTCTAATTTGTGGAACAGGAAGCAATGGCGGAAACGGTCAAGGAGCTGTGGAAAAAGTAGTGTATCGCAGTGCGGCAGTTTCTTTAACTGGTGTTCCTCCTGCAAATGGTTGGATCTTTACCTACGAAAATTTCTCTCGAAGCAACACCGTTTCCAATTTATTGAATCCATCGAACTATGGAATCACTTTGGCGGCGAAAATTTATTCCTTGGACTCTCCCGACGATTCACCTGTGTTTTTTCAAGATCCACACTTCGTTAGTTGTGCTGGAACGCCTTATACCTTCAACGGAAATGCCATTGATCCAAATTTAGACTCTTTGGTTTTTTCCTTCGGAATTCCTTACAACAACATTCAAGGAGCTAGTTACAATCCACCTGTGGATCCCATTCCTGTTCCTTTTGAAGTTGGATTTAGCGCCACGAATCCTACACCAAACCAAATTTTGAATCCAGGGAATATTCCAGCAAGTTTAAATCCTGTTTCGGGTGAATTGAATTTTACCTGTGTAAACATTGGAAATTACGTGGTGAAGGTTTTGGTGAAATCTTATCGTCAAGGAATCTTGATTTCAGAAGTTGAACGCGAAATGCAATTGATGGTCATGCCGTGTTCAGGAGGGAATAATCCACCAGTGATAACGCCGCCATTCCCCGGGAATTCCTTCGATCTCACTGTGAATGCGGGAGATTTAGTTTCCTTTAGCTTAAACGCAAGTGACGGAGACCTTCTGCAAGATGGAAGTCCACAGACACTAACCATGACTGGATCTGGTCCAATGTACGGGACAAACTTTACATCAAGTACAGGCTGTAGCGTTGCACCATGTGCGAGTTTAAACAACGGATTTCCTTTCAGTGGAACAGGTGCCATCAGCACCAATTTCAATTGGCAAACAACCTGTGATCACATTTCCGATGCACAAGGAAATACCGTGGATCAAATGACCTATAACTATGTTTTTCGCGTTCAAGACGATTACTGTCAGGTTCCACAAGTATCATTTGCGACAATCACAATTCATGTGTTGAATCCAGGAATCATTGACGCACCAGAAATTAATTGCATTCAAACGGCGAACACAGACGATTTGACCATTTTCTGGAATCCAGTCACCAATAACAATAACGCTTTTGTTTCCTATCAAATTTATTCGATACAAAATGGTTTAATTGGAACGGTTACCGACATCACTGCGAACAGCTTTATTGTTCCAGCGATTTATACACACCATGAATTCTATTTAGCCGTTCAGTCCGGATGTAATGGTGGAACACTGCGTTACAGTGATACAATCTCAAACATTTTTCTAACGCTCGTTAATCCAAACAATGGAACAGCTGTCCTGAACTGGAACAAACCACGCACGACCCCACTTCCAACTTACAACGACTATTTTTACATTTATAGAGAATATCCGACGAACTTCTTTAATTTCTTGGACAGCGTTCCTTACAGTCAAACCAGTTACATCGACACCATTGATTTGTGCCATGAGTTCATTCGTTACCGCGTGAATTTAGCGACAACAAGTTGCAACTTCAATTCAAATCGACCGGGTGATAATTTAACAGATATGTTCACTCCTGACATGCCTGTAATCTATTCCGTTGGTTACGACACAACGTCCTACCAAATGAACATCCAATGGAATCAAAATGCGCAAGATGATACCTACGGTTATGTCATTTATACCTTCGATGCCAATGGATTTTTGTACGAATTAGATACGGTTTACGGAATTGGCACCACGAATTATTCCTACCTCGTGAATACCCCTGGTCCATTCTCATATTCTGTGGCAGCTTTCGATTCTTGCTTTACATCGGCCAATCCACCAACCTTTCAAACTTCCGCGAAAGCGCTAGTGCATACATCGATATTAGCCAGTTACACCATCAACATGTGTGCAGAAAAAGCAAATTTATCATGGAGTTTGTACGGAGGTGCAGGAGTCACAAATTATGAAATTTGGTCGAAGAACAATAACCAATGGACACTCTTAGGAAGTACAAACAACATGAATTTCTTGGCTCAATTGACCCGTGGACAATCGTATTGTATTTTCATCAAAGCGAATTTAAGCAATGGGAAAGCTGCCTTCTCGAATCCCTTGTGTTTCATGATGCCAAGTCCAACAGCACCGGCGTATCATTATTTTAAATTGGCTACTGTCAATGGGGAATTCATTGAATTGTTTGATTACGTCGATGCCTCCGTTGGAATTACAGAAATTATCTTCGAACGAAAAGACACTTTAGGGAATTTTGAGGAAATTGGTCGAGCGCCGGTTATTGGAAACGTTGCTAAGTTCACTGATGAAGATGTAGATTTAAGTTTGCAAGCTTGGGAATACAGAACCATGTATATTGACAGCTGCGGGAATCCAGGTGCATATGCGAATACCAATAAAACAATTTTTGTAACGGGATCCGCTGATCAATACAATATGATCAATACCGTTTCATGGAATCCATACGAACTCTTCGATGGAGCTGTCATGGAATACCAGGTTTACCGAAATGCGTATGGCACATTTGAAAATACTCCAATAGCAATTGTCCCAAATAACATAACGAGTATTACAGATGATGTTTCTGCACTGCGCACTAACGGCGAAGTTTGTTACCGAATTGAAGCGGTTGAAGGATTGAATTCCTATAACTTTAGTGAAACGAGTCGTTCCATTGATGTTTGTATTCCTTATGATCCGTTAGTTTTTGTGCCAAATGCCTTCACTCCGGATGGACTAAATCCAATTTTCTATCCAGTCGTTTCAAATGCGGATCCAAAAACCTACACGTTTAGCATCATTGATCGTTGGGGACAAATCGTCTTTGAAACGTCGGATCCAACCATGGGTTGGAATGGTAAAATTTCCAGTTCTGGACTTGACGCAAGTAATGATGTCTTTTTGTATCGCATAGAGATCACGACACAAACAGAAGAGTTGATTGTGAAAAGAGGATACGTGACGTTAATCAGGTAATGGCGACAAAGAAAATTTTAATCATTCAAACAGCATTTCTAGGTGATGTCATTTTGGCAACACCACTGATTGAATCGCTATCCACTTCTTTTCCTTCCGCACACATCGATTTTCTCTTAAAAAAAGGGAATGAAGCATTGCTTCATGAGCATCCCAAATTACGACGCGTACTCATCTTTGACAAGTCGAAGAAGCGAAAATCACTCATTCAATTAATTCAAGAAATTCGCAAAGAAAAATACGATTTAGTCGTGAACCTACACCGATTCGCCTCCTCCGGACTTATCACGGTTCTTTCAGGAGCAAAAGAAACGCGGGGCTTTTCAAAAAATCCATTTTCGTTTTTCTATTCCAAACGTTTTCAGCATTCCATCAACAATGGACAGCACGAAGTCGACCGAAACTTATCCTTGATCACAGACATCACGGACATCCAACAACGCAGACCACAGTTATATCCTCGGACATCGGACATCGATTTCGTTTCACAATGGAAAAACACGCCGTATTATTGTTTAGCACCCGCATCCGTTTGGTTTACAAAACAAGCTCCTCCCGCTGTTTGGCAATATGTGATGGAAAAATTCGATGAGGAGGGCGTTCAATTCTATTTATTAGGCGGTCCTGACGACCATGAATTATGCGAAGGCATTAAATTGGTCAGTCAACGAAGCAACGTGCATAATTTAGCCGGAAAACTAAGTCTCATGCAATCTGCTGCTTTGATGAAGGATGCCAAACGGAATTTCGTCAACGATTCTGGTCCATTGCACATTGCATCCGCAGGAAATGCTCCGGTAAGTGCCTTCTTTTGTTCCACGACTCCAGAATTCGGCTTTGGACCTTTGTCAGATGACTCATCTGTCATCGAGGTGAAGAATTTAGCCTGTAAACCTTGTGGACTACACGGACACAAAGCATGTCCAAAAGGACATTTTCAGTGCGGAAATGGACTGATTGAGGCGATGAATCTTTAACGTATTATGCGGGAGGACGCTCAATCAAATCTGGAAAGATCCGTCACACCCCAAACTGACGCAAATGGTGGTCAATATGTTTGTAAAGTAAATTATTCCATTCTTGCGGTGTAATCATTCCAAGGGACAAAGAGGGTTTCGCAGCCAATTGTTCTGGACCCAACTCTTGGATCTGTTGAATGTAGGTTTTCAATTTTGCCTTTTCGGCGTCCACATCGAATTCTTGATTAACCCGAATAAAGGTCGGACCAGTAGGTAAATTCGGTTTGTAAGAAACTTCATTCACCATGGAATTTTTCAGAAATGTTTTCAGTATCCATTTCATAATTTTTCCAGGTTTATCGGTGTTCTCACCAAGAATTTGTTGGTACGGAACACAACAATGGGATAGCATTTGTCCGACATTCATTTTACCCCAAAGCGCTGGAGTTTCCTTTGTCAATGAATCGATTCTAGCAGCTAATGCTGTAGTCGTTTCGGCTGTGTAAATAGATGGGAAAGCCATATGATAAAAAGTAGATGAAATAAAAAAGCCATCCGCAGATGGCTTTCAATGATTATGCTAAAACTTCTTTGACCAAGTCAGCGGCTTCTTGTAGTTGCACAGCTGAGTGGACATTCAGTCCTGATTCGTCGATTAATCGTTTCGCTTCAACAGCGTTTGTTCCTTGTAAACGAACAATGATTGGAACTGGAATCTCACCGATGTTTTTGTACGCATCAACGATACCTTGAGCAACA
>CANHMH010000146.1 GCA_947461635.1 Flavobacteriales bacterium
ACGAAGACCTACGTTAGGGAGAATACGAGCAAATTCAAACGCAAACACAAGTGGTTTGTACGATTCCGGTGCTTTTCTCCTATTGGGCGGAACCGAAACACGGATTGGAATTGTCCGAGTATTTGAATGACCACATCGCCGAATTGGTGGCGAAATATCCGAAAAACTACATTGGACTCGCAACAATCCCGATGCAGGACACCGAATTAGCGATTAAAGAATTGGAACGCGCCAAAGCCATTGGTCACGTCGGAATTCAAATAGGATCGAACATTAACGACGAGAATTTAAGTGAAGAACGCTTCTTCCCTATTTTTGAAGCATGTGAACGCCTTGGTATGGCCGTGATGATTCATCCATGGCAAATGATGGGATTTGACAGCATGAAAAAGTATTGGTTGCCTTGGTTAGTGGGAATGCCTGCAGAAACTTCTCGCGCCGCTTGTTCCATGATTTTCGGTGGTGTTTTGGAACGCTTACCAAACTTACGCGTGTGTTTCTCACATGCTGGTGGGTCTTTTCTTCCCACTTTAGGACGCATCGAACATGGATTCAATTGTCGTCCCGATTTAGTAGCGATTGACAATGAAGTGAATCCACGTGATTACGTCGGTAAATTTTGGGTAGATTGCATCACACACGACATTGACGCCTTGAAATACATCCTAAAGATGCAAGGATCCATGCGCGTCTGTTTAGGTTCAGATTATCCGTTCCCACTTGGAGATTTGGAAATCGGGAAATTCATCGAAGAAAGTGATCTATCCATGCAGGACAAAGAAAACATCTTTTCCAATTCTACCTTGGAATGGTTGAACTTAGATAAATCGTTGTTTTTATAGACGTGTAACATTTTAAGGAAAAAGAATTTAAACGACATAAAAAAGTTTGATATGAAATTACTCAACACATTAATTACATGTATTTTAAGTCAGTTTCTTGTCACTCAATATTATTGTCAAGGAACCCGAAATCCATCCAAAACAGATCCGAATACAGTAATTATTAGCGATCAACTTTGGATGAGTAAGAATTTAAACGTTACGTACTTTTCAAATGGTGACTTAATAAAGGAATCAAAAACGTTCGATGATTGGAAAAAGGCATTAAACAATGGAGAACCATCATGGTGCTACTATAATTTTGACAGTTTAAACGAGAATACATTCGGAAAATTATACAATTGGTATGCAGTAAATGACCAAAGAGGCATTGCTCCCAAAGGATGGAAAGTGCCAAGTCCTATGGACTGGGAGAAGTTAGTGAAAAATCTGGGTAAAAAATTTCCCTATTATTCTTCAATCGATGAATTATTAATGAGTAGTTCCCAAAATTGGAAAGACAAACAAATAGGAACGAACTTATCCTCTTTTAATGCTGAACCAAGCGGATATGTGGAAACGAACAATTTTTCTAGCCTAGGGGAAATCGCCTATTTTTGGAGTAGTGATAGTTCAAAAAGCGTCTATTTACAGTTCTATTATTCATCATTTACACTTCGAACAGGTGCATGTATGGATGCATTTGACGGAAGTGGATTTGCCATTAGATGCATTAGTGAAGAATCTGTTCCAATTGATAAAAATGAACACATTCAATTTGATAATCCTTATTTTGAGGACATGAAGTACATTGATCAGCGTTTTTCCACAACAATAGGTAATGTGATTAATACCGATCAAAAAGATAGTTTGTTGTATTATAATCTTTATGAATCCACTTATTTAAAACCGTTCTATTTATCGGACCATGAAATAACCAATGGAGAATACAAAGCATTTGTCAATTGGGTGAGAGATTCAATAGCTAGAGATAAATTATACCGAAGGATAACTGGAAAAGAGAAGAAAAAATGGGGAGAGGAAACATCTAGCAAGTTGAAAGGATACTCACTAAATTGGGAAACCGAAATAGATTACACAGATCGTGAAACTTCATTTCTGTTGAGTGATATGTTTTATAATAGCAATTATAATTTAGATAATCCTTTAAAAGATATTGATACTCGACTTTTTTTCTATGATTATTATGATGAACAGGGTGAGAAATATAGGATTAATGTTTACCCGGATACGCTAGCCTCTACGAGAGAATTACCATTTACAGACGACTATTTCACTAATTATTTTTGGAACTCGCAATATTCAAATTATCCTGTAGTTGGAATCACCTATAACCAAGCAAAAGCATATTGCGTTTGGCGGACTCACATGTACGAATTTGAACGATCAAAAAAAAATCAGCCTTTTTTAAGTGTAACCTTCAGATTGCCAACTCATGAAGAATGGGACCAAGCTGCTGTTGATGATGCTCCTAGATTTCAACGAATTTCTGAAAATGAAACAAATGGTTATTTGGCCAATTATGGCAAAACTTATTTAAGTTCGGGATTAATCGTTAAGTATGCCGCTGATGATAACTATTTAAGGCAATGTCTTAAATATTCATACAAACCAAATTACTACGGCTTGTATAACATGTATGGAAACGTGAGTGAATGGGTTAACGTAGATTTATCCCAACAAAATTTCCACATGAATTATTGCGCATTTGATCATTACTTTCCAAAAGAAAATAAAAACTCAAAAGTTGAAATCTACATCACAAATCCATATGATGGAAAAACAAGCAAGGTCATTAAAGGTAGTCCTGAACACCGGGAAATTATCGAAAAAAGAATGCGATATTACCGAATAACTCCTGATTTATCCGATGAAGATGCACTTCAACTTTTTCTAAAATTCCATTCGATTGACCCAAAATACAGAGACTCTATTTTAATTGATACCAATGCGAAATTACACTATTTTGGACACGACATGCTCTACAAATCCTTTTTCTTAAAGCCTTCTGACACCTTGTACAATGTACTCTATGGGACCTACGAATTACACAATTTCAAGATTGAAGATAAATATTATCAAAATTTAAATTTCTTAGATGACTTTAATAAATTCAAACAAAATCAATCATCATTAAACCACCTAAAGATGTTGCAAGAATCCAGTGATTATCCTTGGGATGTAAGCACACAAAATAGATTGGTGTGCGGCGGAAGCTGGATTGATCCAGCCCATTACCTCATTCCGGGTATTTCTAAAGTTGTTCAAGAACATTATACATCAATCACAATTGGCTTTCGGGTTGCCGCTGATATGGAAGGATACGTGATTCCGAAGGAAGCGCAAAAAAGACATAAAAAAGAAAAAAAGAAAAAGAAAGATGATTGGATTTTTAATGAAAAATAAAAATTCCGATTGTTCAATACATTTTTTTACCGCCCACAATTTTTTGATTTATTTCTTTTGGTTTCAAAAAGGTAATTTTTCGACCAAGAAAGGATTAATTTCAATGAGTTTACCCTTGTTTCTTAAACCATTTCCAGCTTCCATTGTTACAAGTCTATGGAAACAAAAAACTATTTCATTGTAGGTGCGTCGTCTGGAATCGGACTTCAACTAGCGCTTACTTTGCACGCCGAAGGACACCAAGTATTTGGAACGTACTTTACGAAAGAACACGCAGATCTTCCTTCTGGAATCCATTACCAGCAGTTGGATGTCCGTTCAGAGACTTTGGACTTTTCTTTCCTTCCCGACCGTTTAGACGGGATCGTTTATTGCCCGGGAGCCATTTCTCTAAAGCCTTTCGCACGCATTTCTCCAGCGCAATTCAAAGACGACTTTGACTTACAAGTGTTGGGGGCTATTAAATGTATTCAAGGGAACGTAGCAAGACTAAAAGCGGGATCCACGCCATCCATATTACTTTTCAGTTCCATTGCAGCAAGTCAAGGATTGAATTTCCACACGCAGGTTTCCGTGTCAAAAGCAGCCTTGGAAGGACTCACCAAATCCCTGGCCGCAGAATTAGCGCCGAGCATTCGCGTGAATTGCATTGCTCCTTCGCTTACCGATACGCCGTTAGCACAAAACCTTTTGAATTCCGATCAAAAGAAAGAAGCAAATGGATTGCGTCATCCGATGAAACGTGTAGGAACAGTTGCTGACATGGCAGCCTACGCAGCATTTATACTTTCCGACAAAGCTTCTTGGGTTACCGGTCAAATCATTGGCATCGACGGTGGCTTATCGACTTTACGGATTTAATCGCAATACCAACGCAAAAACAGCAATTCCAGCTATTATTGACACAAACACATTGAGTGCGAAGATGCTGTATTGTCCGTTGGAAAGTAAGAGAAAATTCTCGTGGGAAAAAGTGCTAAACGTACTGAATCCACCACAGAATCCAGCAAGTAACAAGGGATGAAGCCAATCTGTTTTGGCAATTTTCGGACTAAAGTACAGCACCAAGGCAAAAACCACACACGCCAATACATTACTCCAGAACGTTGCCCATGGGAATCCTTGTTTGTATGGCAAAGCTTTGCTCATACCAAATCGCGCCAAGCTCCCGAGTCCACCACCAATAAAAACGAATACCCAATTCATTCTTCCTTGATTTTAACAAAACGTGACAAAACAAAGCGACGCATTCCGTATGCAATAAGCATTCCGAGCAGCGCTCCGACAAACACATCCGTGAAGTAATGCACGCCCAAATACATGCGGCTGTACATCACCAAAACGACAAGTGAAACAAGTGCCCATTTCATCCACGATTTTACGTAGAAGGGCCAAAAGAAAACGGCGAATCCCGCAAAATTAGCGGCATGAGAAGAAACGAAGCCGTACTTTCCACCGAGATAGGGAGATCCATCCGAAAACAAATGATAATGCATTTGCTCCGCGATTCGAACATTGTGTGAAGGACGAAAACGGTGGAACACTTCTTTGAAAAGTTGCGTTGAAATGACATCGCACAAAATAATCATGAAGGTTCCGAAAAGCAGAAACATGCCAATTTCCTTCCACGATTTATGCTGTGTACGAAAGAGAAAAATGAGTCCAAGTAAAATCGGTAAAATCAACCATTTGGAAGAAAGTACCCACATGAGTTGATCAAGGAATCCATTGTGCTGGGCATTTACCCACAACACCAGTTGTTCATCCCACGAATTAAGCTGGGAGATCATTTGTTAAGTGCTTCCA
>CANHMH010000147.1 GCA_947461635.1 Flavobacteriales bacterium
AACCAAGCGATTGGGAAGGAAATACCTTCACGATTTCAAACCTTGGAATGTTCGGAATTGAATCCTTCACGGCAATTGTGAATCCACCGGATAGCTGTATTTTGGCAATCGGAGGCATCAAAGAAGTTCCAGTGGTTAAAAACGGACAAGTTGTTCCAGGAAATGTGATGAAAGTTACCTTGTCTTGTGACCACCGTGTAGTTGATGGCGCAACAGGTTCTGGTTTCCTTCAAACGTTTAAAACGTACATGGAGAATCCAGCTGCGATGTTGTTATAATTCGTAACTAAACATCTTTTCCGATCGAGTGCATGTCATTGTGGTTTTCCTCAATCTCATCTTTCACGCGCTGAATACTTTTGGTTAGAATTCGCACTTCTTGTGATGTGTATTTCGCCAACCAAAACCAACTATTGTCTTCGTGATCAATGGCTAAAGACATGTGATACAAGGTTTCAAAGTTATTTTTCAATAGCCACTCTTGTGCTTTCAAGTTACCCTCTGCGCCGTTTATCATCGCCATGAGGTGCGCGTAGCCGTTTTCAATTAACCAGTTTCTAGCTTCGTCTTTCAACAGAATGGCAAAGGTGGCCATGTACAATTCTGGGTACCCATTGTCTCGCAACCAATGCTGAAGATCCTCGTTTCCTTCTACCGCTTTTGCCCACGCAATAAAAACAAGCGATGGATAATTCACATCATGTAACGGTGCTGCAGAAATTTCTTTCTTCGTCGTTTCTGTTTCCTTCTTCGAGGAACCAAATAATCTTCTTAACATCGAATGTTGGATTTGTCGTTCATTAGAAAAACCAAAGTGCTACAAAAATAGCGGTGATGACACAGATTAAGTCAACCAATAACATCGTACCTAAAGCATAACGCGTATTGCGGACGTTAATCGATCCAAAATAAACGGCAATAACATAAAACGTTGTTTCAGCGCTACATTGGAAAATACTGCTCAATCTACCCGCCAATGAATCTGGACCGAAATTATTCATGGCATCCAACATGAATCCACGGGAACCACTGGAACTAAAAGGTCTTAATAAGGCAACAGGCAAAGAATCTGTGATTTCTTTTGAAACGCCAATGAAATGAAATCCAGTCGCAATCCAATTGCTGATGATCTCAAACAATCCACTATTTCTGAACAAAGAAATTGCCGCTAACATTCCCAGAACATAAGGGAAAATCGCCACTCCTGTACTAACTCCGCTCTTCGCTCCTACTACGAATGAATCAAAAACAGTTGTTTCTTTTTCCTTGAATTTCTTCTCTTGTACAAAAGCAAAAATTAATGTCGCGACGATAATCCCGAGTAAGAGAACACTTGAAAAGTTACTTGAAAAGAAATTCTTACCAATCAAATCTAAACTGTTCACATACATTAAAAGTCCAATGATTGCTGCAATAATCGATGTCAAGGCAAGTAATAGTGTCGCACTTTTAAACTGAATGCGCTGACGGATCCCAACAATGAAAAATGCAGCCAAGGTTCCTATGAGTGAAGTTACAATACAAGGCAACATGACATCCGCAGGATTCGCCGCATTTGCTGCTGCGCGATAACCAATAATAGATGTCGGGATAAGTGTCAGTCCGGCTGCGTGCAAACACAGGAACATAACTTGCGCATCAGAAGCTCGGTCTTTGTCTGGATTGATTTCTTGTAAACTTTGCATTGCTTTCAAACCAAATGGTGTCGCAGCGGAATCGAGTCCTAAGAAGTTCGCGGAAAAATTCAAGGTCATATAAGATATCGATTCATGATTTTTCGGGACAGATGGAAATACCTTCACGAAAAACGGACTTAATCTTCGAGCCAATCGTTCCGTCGCTCCAGAATCAATCAATAATTGCATGATGCCACAGAAAAATGCCAAATACGCCATCAAAGGCAAAATCAGGTCAAACAAACTTGCTTTACATGTTTCTAATAGTCCATCGGCTTTTTGTGTCCCTTTGTATAACAGCACCGTTTGATTCTTCAAAACGTATGTTGTATCGATGTCGTCTGGATTCACATTATAGACAAGTGTTCCCTCCGGAGCAGCTTTCAATTTCTCTTGAAATCCACTTGAATAAGAACTCAAATACCTTTCCCCAGTAAGGATAGGATTGTCTTTTTTTCCGTTTAACACAAATTCAATTGAATACGAATTGGACAAGAAAAGTCCTGCGAAGACGAATAATACAGAGCTAATAAAGATAATTAGCCAAAATCTACTTAATACCATGAAACGAATATCCACAATTTTCCGACTCAAAGATTCATTTCGCTAAAAAAGAATTAACACAGGTTATTGAATTACGTGAAAATGGACAAAATCAACTGAAGCAGTCAGATAGTATGTACTTTTGTCCAAACGAAAGATCAAGCATGAAAAAAGTATTCCATTCTTCACAAAGTCGCGGCCATGCGAACCATGGTTGGCTAAACGCAAAACATTCTTTTAGCTTTGCTCAATGGTACAATCCGGAGCGCATCAACTTTGGAGCACTGCGTGTATTGAACGATGATATTGTGGCTCCTTCGATGGGATTCGGCAAACATCCACACGACAATATGGAAATCATCACCATTCCATTACGTGGATCCTTGCGTCATCAAGACAGCATGGGATTCAGTGAAGTCGTAAAAGCTGGAGAAGTACAAGTGATGTCCGCTGGAACTGGAATTTTTCACAGTGAAATGAACGCCAGCACACAAGATGACATTAATTTATTCCAAATTTGGATTTTCCCAAATAAACAAGCAGTTACTCCTCGCTACGAGCAAAAGTCCTATGACTTAAAGGATACAGAGCAACGTTTCTTAGAGTTGGTTTCTCCAAATGCCAATCAAGAAGGTGTATGGATTCATCAAAATGCATGGATTCACCTCGTTAGCATGGAAGAAAACACCGCGCTTACCTATACCATCAAAGGAGAAGGCAACGGCGCTTACTTCATGAACATCGATGGGACATTTGAAATCGAACAAGAACGTTTAAACGAACGCGATGCGCTTGGGATTTGGAACACAAAAGAAATTGTCGTTCAAAATAAACAAAAAGGACAAATGCTAGTTATAGAAGTACCAATGATATTTTAGACATGAAACAGATAATTGAGGATTTAAACTGGAGATATGCTACGAAGCAATTCGACGCAAGTAAAAAATTGACAAACGAGCAATTGGAAACCATCAAGGAATCATTGAGGCTAACTCCCTCTGCTTATGGCATTCAACCGTTAAAGTTTATTTTCGTTTCTAGTCCAGCATTGAGAGAGGAAATCAAAGAAATCGCCTTTAACCAAGGACAAGTTGTCGACGCCTCTCACCTATTGATCATTTGTTCTTACAAGTCAATTGACGAGTCATACCTCGATGCTCACGTGGATTTAGTGACTGGAATTCGCAATACTCCAGTTGAAAGAGCCGCTGGATTCGGTGAGTTTTTAAAGAAAAACATCTTGAAAATGCCCGATAGCGACGTGGAACCATGGAACGTTCATCAAGCGTACATTGCGCTGGGTCAAGTTCTTCACACCTGTGCGAGCATGCGCGTGGACGCAACACCAATGGAAGGATTTAATGCGAAAAAACTAGATGAACTATTAGGATTAGCGGATCAAAACTTAAAAAGTGTCTTATTGTGTCCAATTGGATTTCGTTCTAGCGAAGATAACTACCAACACCTCGCGAAGGTTCGAAAAACAAACGATCAACTATTTGAAACCATTTAGTTTATTCACATTTTTACGTGAATAAAAAGCTTAACTGATTTTAGCTCTAGACGTCACCTCAGCCTCAATTTTACTTATATTTGAGAATGGTGAGCTTAAAAAAATATTTTTTCCTTTTACTTCTTTCTTTTCTATGCACGAGTCTTTCCTTGCATGGACAAGTGAAAATGAGTGCTGGCAATCGAATCGATTTAGAAAAAATACAACAGCAATTGATGCTGAACAAAGGTGAGGTGCATGCAGACCTCATTTCTCGTTATCCTATTTACAACATAAACGGCACGTATTATTTGTCCTTTTTGGGTAAAATCTCCGAAGGATTCGATCGTTCGGATTTAATCAAAAAACAATGGATAGTTGGGAAACCGATCTCAAATTTGGTCAGCATTAAAGTTCCGTTAAACAAAACGAGTCAACTTTCAAGTGTAAAAGGATTAGCTTACCTAGAGATTGCGTCTAAAATACACAACTCCTTAGACAAAGCCATCGTTGACATGCATGCCGACAGTGTGCATCAAGGAATCGGACTTCCACAAGGATATTCTGGAAAGGATGTTTACATTGGTGTAACTGATTGGGGATTTGATTACACTTCTCCTGTATTTTACGATACAGCCATGCAGCAATCACGTATTGTTGCCGCTTGGGATCAATACAAAACCAGCGGACCGCATCCACAAGGATTTGCGTATGGAACAGAATACTCAAACTGGAATGCCTTATTGACTGCCGGAAGTGACACCTCAAACATTTACTCGTATGCAACGCATGGAACACATGTTTCCTGCATCGCTGGTGGTGGTGGCGCAGGAACGCCCTACAAAGGAGTCGCTTTCGATGCAAACTTTTTGTTTGTGACCTTTTTGGTGGATGAAGCTGCTGTTTTAGATGCGTGGGAATGGATGTACCAAAAATCACAAGCGGATGGAAAACGATTGGTGATCAATATGTCTTGGGGACTTTATCATTTCGGAACATTAGACGGAACATCTATTTTGAGTCAAGCAATTACAGCGTATACCGATTTAGGTGTTGTCTTTGCTAATTCAGGTGGAAACAACGGGAATGTCAATTTTCACATCAAAAAATCCTTTAACCAAGATCAGTTCAAGTCGCGCATTGAATTTTATTCCTACTCAGCCAATGCGAACATGTGGGGACAAAGCATTCATGCCTGGGGTGAGCCAGGGAATTCCTTTGAAAATGGATTAATCGTTACCAATAATGCTGGAAGCACTTTAATTGAGAGTCCATTTTACAACACTGCAAC
>CANHMH010000148.1 GCA_947461635.1 Flavobacteriales bacterium
CGCTGATTTCACGCCAGAAAATACAGTGCTCTCCCTTTTTGCTCCAACAACACTGTTAGAAAACAACTCTTCGAATGCCTACACGTATTTCTGGAATTTCGGCGATGGAACAAGCAACGACAGTATTTTCTCGCCCGAACATACCTTCCCAGAAGAAGCAGGATCCTACTTGGTCAGCTTGCAAGTAAGCAATCAAATCGGTTGTTTGGATACCACGTCACAAGTCATTGTCATTGAACACGATCCTGTGGTATTCATTCCCAATGCCTTCACACCAGACGGTGACGGTTTGAACAATGAGTTTACAGCGATTTTTCCCGAAAACATGAAATTGGCGAGCTTCGAAATGTACATCTACGACCGTTGGGGAGAATTAGTCTTTTACAGCCAGGATCCAAAACAAGGTTGGGATGCTTCCCTCGCAGGCTTCGATGCGCCCGATGGCGTTTATTCGTATTTAGTGAAATACAAGGAGCTGGGTTATGTGAATAAATTTCAGGTGACGGGTAGTGTGGTGGTGATTAGGTGATCCCCCCACTTCATCTTTCGGAAAACAACATTACGAGAAGCCAAAAAAATTCCAAGCAACGTTCATTATTTACCAGTTGAAATATTAAGACAGTTAGTGTTATTTCCTCACTAACATCTTAGTACATATACTATTTATGACCGAACATATACTATTTATCAAATTGTCTGATTTCACTAAAAAGCTTTACATTACTATGGTTAAACAGAAATTCGTACGCAGTTAGAATAAATCCCAATGGAATTTTAAAACTATTTTTGAATCCTAACCAATTAAACCAATTATTATGTCATTTAACGGAAATGAAGGGGAATTTGTAACTTTAAGCGACGCATCTCGCTGGACTGCTAACTATCGTAATACCATACAGCCTGGCGAGGTGATTTCAGAATTTCTTGGAAAAGAAAAAATTATTGAAATACTTAACCAAGAGGATTGTGTAGGAATTCGTTTTTATTACGCTATAAATGATCAAGGCAAGAAAATTTTAGTTTTGGTAGGTGCTGATAGCAGTGAAAACGATATGGAGAATGGATTGTTATTGGAAAATGGAAATATTTGCCCTCCATTTTGCCCTAAAAAGAATGTGCTTAATTCCTGATGTTTAAAATTTTATTAATAATCTTTCTAATTGCATTAATTAGTTTCTTTGCGCCTATTTTTCAACTTATCAGAAGAAAAAAGCTTCATTTAAAATTACTTTATGCATATTTAATTTTGGGTTTGTTAGCGCATATTATCATGCTATGCATTTATTATTTGCTTGGAAATGCAAATCCAATAACTCACCTTTATAATTTCTTAAGTTTTATTCTTTTAATGCTTTTTTTCAAAAGAAATGGATTGAATCAAAAAGTAACTTTCGGTACTCTTTTCATCGGTACTTTGGTTTTTTCAATTGAAGTTTCGTCAGTGAGAAGGTGGTTTGAACCGAGTTTTATTTTTTACGTATACAGTTTATTTGTGATTTCACTTGCTAGTGCATCTAGATTATATAAAATCTACAAAGGGAATCAAAGTTTAAATAGTTTTGAATTCTATTTTAGTACTACATTTTTTATTTATTCTGTAAGTTCAATGTTAATTGGAATTTATGATGTTGAATTACGAAACAAATCAGAAATTACTGCATTCATTTTATTATTGTTAAACAACCTCCTTACAATCTTCCAAAACCTTGGAATAACTTACTCTCTATGGAAATTGAAAGAAGTTTAATTCAACTGATTCTTTCAGTTTTGTTCACCAGTGGATTGTCTGTGGGAATTATATTCGTGTTATTTAGCTCTTATAAAAAACGGAAGAAGTTGGAGGAAGCACATGAACAGGCAATGCGTGAAAAAGAACTCGAACTAATCAATGCTGTTGTCAAAGCGCAAGAAGATGAGCGCTCACAAATTGCAAGAAATTTGCATGATGAAGTCGGTGCAACGCTTTCCATGACTCAACAAAAACTAAGTCAAGCGAGTAGTTATTTTCAAAGTAATTCAGATGCCGTTCAGGAGATTTTGGCTGTAACAAATATGATTGAGCAATCAGTCTCAAGCCTTCGCACCATCACGAATGGAATGTTGCCTCATTATCTGTTGAATTTCGGTCTTAGAAAGGCAGTAGATCGCTTATTTGAGCATGCGCAAGAAAGTATTGGTAAACCATGTTTAGTCATCAGTGAGTTGCCAAATGCCATTTCACTGTCCAAAGAACAGGAAATTCAAGTCTATTACGTTATTTCTGAACTTTTAAATAATTTGGTCAAACATGCCAAACCCAACTTCATTGACGGTACGTTTGAATGCGTTGATCATCGATTAATATTTACCCTTAATCATGATGGCGTAGCAATAAATCAATCCGATTATGAACATTTACAATTGAAAAATTCTGGGATTGGGTTATCTTCTATTGCACAAAGAGTAGCCATTTTAAAAGGCACTTTGGAGTTTAAGCGACGAGAAAGAGGAGGAAATATCACTTTTACATTGCCCATTTCAAAAAGCGTTACAATATGAACAAAAAGCAACGAGGTGAAAAAGGTGGACCGAAAATTCGGTTAGCAATTGTCGATGACCATACGCTAGTTCGTGAGGGATTGATCGCAGCACTGAAAAACGAAGAAGGAATTTCGGTTGCATTCGACACTCAAAATGGCATCGAATTCTTTGAAAAACTAAAATCCAAACCAATAGATATCGCTTTGGTCGATCTTGACATGCCTGAAATGAATGGCAAGGAAGTTTTGGAAAAATTGACAATGAAACATCCTGAAATTGGGGTCATCATCTTTAGCATGCATACCAACGCACATATTGTTGCAGAACTGATACAAATGGGTGCTAAAAGCTATCTGAAAAAGGATTGTAAAGTCGAAGAACTTGTCGATGCAATTTTCAATGTTCAGCTCGAGGGCTATCACGCTACAGAAATATTGAGTGAGGCCGTTTTCATTCAAGCTAAAAAGAACAACCAAAGAGAAGAAGCTATGGCTCACTTCAACTTTTCAGCTCGAGAAATGATGGTTATCCGTTTAATTTGTTCAGGCAGCAAAAGTGAAGCAATTGCAGAAAGAATTGGTCTCTCCAAGAAAAGCATTGATGGCATTCGCTCTAAATTATTCAAACTCCTCCACGCCAAAACAACAGCCGACTTTGCCCGCATATGCATCGAAAAGGGCTTGTTTCAGCCTATTGGGAGGGGGTGAGTTATGCGAAATGAAGTTGCTTCGTCTCAGCTGATTTTAGGTGTGTAATAGGTAGGTTTGAGTAATAAAAGACTAAAATTTCCTCCGCTTTGACTTCACTCTAAAAAAAATCCCAAACCTACAAGGAATGGGACTTTTAATTATAATCTTAAGCTTCATTTAAATCTTACTTTTCAAGCTCATCCAACCACCACCATTGTGAACATCTGCATATCCCGCTGATTTCAAAATACTCTTAGCACTCGCACTGCGCATTCCAGATGCACAACACGTAATGACTGTTTTATTCTTTGGAATTTTACCCAATGAACTTTGGATGCTTTGTAAAGGAACATTGATGGATCCTTTGATGTGTCCACCTTGAAATTCTCCTGGAGAACGCACATCTACGATGACCGCACCTTCTTTAACGAGTTGTTGATAGTTGACGGACTTCATCCCGAATAATTTTCCCAAAAATGACATACGATGCTTTGTTAGTGAGGTTAAAACCTTATTTCGGAATTAAATACGTGCGTTTACTTCCATCCATCCGCCACCGTTTTCACAGTCCACGCCTAAGGATTTAAAGAACTGTGTTGCTTGTTCAGAACGCATTCCAGCAGCACAACAAAATAAAATGGGTTGAGGAAAAGCTTTTACTTCTTCTACTCGGCTAGCAATTTCTTGCAAAGGAATGTTCACAGATCCAGCCACGTGGCCACCACTGTATTCTGCGTGCGTACGCACATCGATAATTGTTGGGAAATTTAACATGGTTATTTTTGTTTAGCGATAAAAAATTCGTGAATAAACTGAAAAAGAAAGCCTCCGATGAAAAATCCAAAGATCACGTTGTAGACTGGACTCGTTTTCATGTAGCATCCAGTCTCACATTTGACATTGAGAAAGTAAATGTATCCACCAAGAGCACCCAATGCATACCCAAGAATGGTCCAAAATGTCCGCGTTTTGAGAAAAGTCATCTGCTGTTTTTTTTTGACAAAGGTAGTAGCTCTTTCAGAATTCATCTGTAGCACAAGTTACATAATTTAGTTTCGCCATTATTTCTTCTTATTTTTGTCAAAAAAAAGATAGTCATGAAACACGTAACGCTCGCATCGATAGAGAAAGCCATTGAAATTGTTGACAATTTAACAGATGATCAACTCGAAAACGTATCTGAAAAATATGCTTTGGCACAACAAGAATTGTTGGATTATGTCATGACAGCTCCTTCTGAATATGAAAATGAAGATTTAGAAGGATTATTAATTTATTATTTCTGTGTTATTTCTGAATGTTTTACACAAGAAGGGATTAAACTTCGTCAAGTTACCGAAGCGGACATCGATGAAATCGAAGAGCCATACTTTGATATGTTGGAGCAATACTTCGATGAAGAAGACGAAGAAATCATTGAATCATTCTGTGACCAGCCCTTCTTAGCTCAATTCATGGCAATGGAAGTTTCTACCGAAGATGAAGATGGCTCAAGTTTGGATGAAGAAACTGCCACTCAATTGTTTATCGTAACAATGGCGATGGTTTCGTTGATGAATCGTGCTATTGAAGCATAGTTATTCACTGAATTTTTCGTTCGAATAAAAAGAAATCCCTACATTTGCACGGGGTAAGTCTTTTACGACCAGCTCCCTCTTAATCCTCCAGGACAGGAATGTAGCAAAGGTATGAGGTTGAGCGGTGCGATAAGAG
>CANHMH010000149.1 GCA_947461635.1 Flavobacteriales bacterium
AAGGACATGTGTATGATGATGTTGCTCCTGCTTTAAAAGCATGGAAAGACGCTGGACTCCAATTAGGTGTTTTTTCTTCTGGTTCTATTGCTGCGCAAAAATTAATCTTTGGATACAGTGTTGCAGGCGATTTAACGCCTTATTTTTCTGCTTATTTTGACACGACAACCGGCGGAAAAAGGGAGGTAGAAACTTATAACAAAATCAGCCAAGAATTAAAAATACAACCTTCTGAAATTTTGTTTTTATCCGATATTGTAGAAGAATTAGAGGCAGCACAACAAGCAGGCTTGCAAACCATACAATTGGTGCGCCCAGGTACGCTTGCTAATTGGAAAAACACCGCTTCTTCTTTTTCTGATATCCTCTGTACAGACGCGATGCCTCGCGTCTCACCATAATGCCTTATATCGATCCGTTAGGATGTTGCATTGCAACATCCATTTATATCATCAATAATCTTATATCTATATGTCAAAATTCCGCACCATCTGGCCTACAGCCGACAACTACGTAGAAGTAATAGACCAACGTAAACTTCCGCATGAATTCGTAACAGAAAAATTGATTACCTACAAAGATGCCGAGGTAGCAATCAAAGAAATGACTGTAAGAGGAGCACCATTAATTGGCGCGACTGCAGCTTATGGTATCTATCTTGCAGTGCGAGAAATGGTAGAAAAAGAATTAGATGGATCTTTTTTAGATCAAGCATTTTCGGATTTACGTGCATCTCGACCAACAGCGGTTAACTTATTTTGGGCCTTGGATAAAATGCGTGAAGCAATGGACAACGCCGATGATTTTTTAAAAACAGCGTGGGAAGCAGCAGCTGCAATCGTAGAGGAAGATGTGGAGACATGTCGCATGATTGGGGTGCATGGTTTACCGCTGATTGAAGAAATCGCAAATAGAAAAAATGGGGAAGTGGTAAACATTTTAACACATTGTAATGCAGGAATGTTGGGGTGTGTGGAGTGGGGAACAATCACTTCACCAATATACCAAGCAATCCAAAAAGGAATCAAAGTACATGTATGGGTGGATGAAACACGTCCAAGAAATCAAGGTTCAAACTTGACAGCGTATGAATTAACACGCCATAATGTTCCACACACATTAATCGTGGATAATGCAGGAGGTCACCTCATGCAACACGGCATGGTCGATATGGTGATTGTTGGTACAGACCGCACTACTCGTCAAGGCGATGTTGCAAACAAAATTGGAACATATTTAAAAGCATTAGCTGCTTATGATAATAAAATTCCGTTTTATGTAGCTCTTCCATCTACAACATTAGATATGACCATCAATAATGGATTAACCGAAATTCCGATTGAAGAACGAAACCAAGATGAGGTGCGTTACATGATTGGTAAAGGTCCAAATGGAAACATCGAATCGGTGTTAATTTGTCCGGAAACAACCCCTGCAAGTAATTATGGATTTGACGTTACTCCTGCACGTTTGGTAACTAAAATTATTACCGAAAGAGGTGTATGCGACGCTTCGGAAGAAGGTTTATTAAGCTTGTTCCCAGAATATAAATAAAATTCAGTTTCGTCAGACTGAGCGAAGTCGAAGTCATAACCTCCATCAAAAACGGTTGAACCTATATCCGAAACATCCAATTAGTGATTGAAAGTCTGTCGCTTCGGAAAAGTAAAACCGGGACCCATAGAATAAGTAAACGAAAGAAAAAAAGTGTTTGAGGAGGAACGACGAGTTTATTTTTTCTCGTTTACGTTTCGTTATGGGTGGTTGCTTTTCCAGCGACGAAGCAGTTTTTGGTTACTTTTTGCTGCAACAAAAAGTGACAGAAAAACCTCTGTTTCGCACCGCGAAACAATATCCTATCAAAAACCAACAAAACATTCAAAAGCAAATCGCATAATTAAATGTATACATTTGTATTAATGGATTTTGAATTAAATTATGCCACAAAAAATCTTTATATTCTCAGGACTTGGCGCAGATCACCGCGTATTTCATAAAATGAAATTTCATGAGTTTGAGCCAGTGTATATTCATTGGCTCGAACCATTTAAAAATGAAACAATACAAGATTACGCCTTGCGTATTTCCAAACAAATCACCGAACCAAATCCGATTGTCCTTGGCATTTCTTTCGGAGGAATTATGGCGATTGAAGTTTCTAAATTTCTTACATTTCAAAAATTGGTCTTAATTGCTTCAGCAAAGTCAAAACAGGAAATTCCATTTCTTTATCGAATGCTCGGAAAACTAAAAGTTCCACTTTTCTTTCCAATGGAATGGCTCAAAAAGTCAAACCGCTTGTCCTATTTTGTATTTAGTGTTTACGCACAAGAAGACCGAAAAATACTTGATGATATTTATAATGACACATCACCAACCTATTTACGTTGGGCATTAAATGCAGTGTGTACTTGGCAAAATGAAGGGCTGAGCTGGAATTGTATTCCTGCTTCAAAAAATCTTATTCACATCCACGGAACAAACGACCGTATCTTATATTATTCCAACATTAAAAACGTAGTTCCTATACCCAACGGCGGACACCTCCTGCCACTCACAGAAACCCAAAAATTAGAAGAACTCATTTTAAATTTTCTACGCGAATAATCCTCTTATTTATCATCTTTCAGTTTCGTCCGACTGAGCGAAGTCGAAGTCACACCCACCACCTATATACGGATAAACTACATCCGAAACACCTATTAGTGTTAGATAGTCTGTCGCCTGGTGAAAAGTACATCGTGCTTTTATCGAATAAGGTAGCGTAACAAAAACAAGTGTTTGAGGAGGAACGACGAGTTTTGTTTTTGTAGCGAACGTTTCGAACTAAAAGCCGATGCTTTTCCAGCGACAAAGGCCTTTTTGCTTACTTTTTTGGCCAAAAAAAAGTAAGAGAAAAACCTCTGTTTCGCACCGCGAAACAACCACCATTTCTAATTTCCACACCTCCATTCTCCCACCTCAACTTTCCTTTCTCAAAATTTCTTTCAAACCACTCATAACTGACTATTATTTCTTAAATTTGTCTGTTAAGTTTAAAATTTTAGCATGAATATTTTAGTTTGTATCAGTAAATCACCAGACACAACTTCTAAAATTGCGTTTACCGATGGTAATACAAAATTTGATGAGAACGGTGTGCAATATATTGTTAACCCATACGACGAGTGGTATGCCCTTGTTCGTGCTTTGGAGTTAAAAGAAACTATAGGAGGAAATGTAACAATCATTACCGTTGGAAATACGGCAGATGAATCGATCATTCGTAAAGCATTAGCAATCGGTGCTGATAATGCCGTGCGTATCGATGCAGAACCTACTGATGCATTTTTTGTAGCTACTCAAATCGCCGAGTATGCAAAGAAAAACAACTTTGATCTAGTGTTGACAGGAAAAGAAACAATCAACTACAACGGTTCACAAGTTGCTGGAATGGTAGCTGAATTCTTAGATGTTCCTTTTGCTTCGCAAGCTTCTAAATTAGATGTAAACGGTACAACGTTGACCTTGGAACAAGAAATTGTTGGAGGTTTACAAATCGTTGAGGTTTCAACTCCTGCAGTTGTAAGTTGTGCGAAAGGTATGGCGGAACAACGAATTCCAAACATGCGTGGTATCATGGCGGCTAGAACTAAACCACTAGAAGTGATTTCTCCATCTGCTGTGGAAGTTTACACAAGTTTTGAGTCTTATTCATTACCAGATGCGAAAAAAGCATGCAGAATGATTGATCCTTCAAACATGGCAGAATTAGTTGATTTGTTACACAACGAAGCAAAAGTTATTTAAGATGAAAGCATTAGTATATATTAATACAAACCATTTTGCTGCTAAAGCTTCTTTTGAAGCAGTTACATATGCAAAAAAATTAGGAGGAGAAGTTACAGTTGTTGCTTACGGTAATGCTGCTGGTGCTGAAGCATTAGGGGTTTATGGAGCAAACAAAGTATTGGTTGATTCTTCTATCAATGAGGCAGATAACCAACAAATTACACGTTTAGTAGCAAGTGCTGTGGAAGCAACTGGTGCGGAAGTGGTAATTTTTTCTCATGACCTTGTAGCGAAAGCGGTTGCTCCTCGTTTATCTGTTCGTTTGAAAGCTGGTTTAATCTCTGGAGCGATTGCCTTACCTGAAACTGGAAATGGTTTTACATGTAAAGTAAACGTGTTCTCCGGTAAAGCTTTTGGAAATGTTGCTGTGAAAACAGCAGTGAAAATCATTTCGTTATTACCAAACTCTATCCAACCAGAAAATGTAGGTGGTACTGCTACTGTTGAAGCTTTTAACGGGAATGTGGGTGCTGCTGCAATTAAAGTGGTAGACACTAAAAAACCAGAAGGAAGTATTCCATTGCCAGAAGCAGATTTAGTAGTGTCTGCAGGTCGTGGTTTAAAAGGTCCTGAAAATTGGGGTATCGTAGAAGATCTTGCAAATGTATTAGGTGCTGCGACAGCTTGTTCTCGTCCAGTGGCAGATATCGGTTGGAGACCTCACCATGAGCACGTAGGACAAACAGGTGTGGCAATTCGTCCAAACTTATACATCGCTGCAGGTATATCTGGTGCTATTCAACACTTAGCTGGTGTGAATGGTTCTAAAGTAATCGTTGTTATTAACTCGGATTCGGAAGCTCCTTTCTTTAAAGCAGCAGATTATGGAATCGTAGGAGATGCATTTGAGGTATTACCTAAATTAACAGAAGCATTGAAGAACTTCAAAAATGCTAATTAATAATATCAAATAAATTTATAATAAAAACTGGTAGTTGAAACACTACTGGTTTTTGTTTTTTCATATCTTGAGTAATAATACATGGAAAAGGTAAAATTGGAAATTGTAGGACTTTCCTACAGCCAAACACAGTCAGGAGCATACGCGCTTGTTCTTGCCGAAACTGGAGGGAAAAGA
>CANHMH010000150.1 GCA_947461635.1 Flavobacteriales bacterium
ATAACTAAAACATCAGCATAGACTAGTCCTTCCATTACTTTTTCAATTCTCCAATCGAAATTTGCTTCAATTTTTCGGTCAATAAAGAAAATCAAGAGTCGATCAACGATCAAACAAATGATCAATAGCAGCAAGACTTTCTGAAGGAATTTAACTTGACTCATCGCTAAAACTGAAAATAAATGAATGCCTGATCACGGTTCGAAAACAGGAAGATAAAAAAGATCATGAGTACGTACATGGTCCAACGTAAGATGGTGATTTTTGGAAATCGTGCCACACGTTCGTTTTTACGATTGACCCAATCATAAAGGATGAATGGAATAATCCAGAAGATTCCAGCGTCTATTTTTGGCCATGTTTTAAATTGTTCTGGAAATTCAATGGCGTTAACAAACATGCGTTTCACGTAATCAATAGCCATTTGACTATCCGTTTGTCTGAAGAAAATCCAAGCGAGCGTTACCAAAGAGAAAGTAAAGAGGACTTGACCAATTTCTTTAAAACTTGGGAGGAAACGATTTTCGGCTATTGTTTCAGATGTATATTTTCGATTTTGACGCAATAATAACAGTGGTAAAAAGAAACAAGCATGAATAAATCCCCAAATGATAAAATTCCAACTTGCTCCATGCCAAAATCCACTCACAAGAAAAATGACAAATGTATTCCGAAGTGCTTTTGAGGTCCCAGATTTTGAGCCTCCTAAGGGAATGTATAAATAATCTTTAAACCAACTGGATAAAGAAACATGCCATCTCCTCCAAAATTCAGCAATGTTTCTAGAGAAATAAGGAAATTTAAAGTTGGACAACAACTCAAATCCAAGCAATTTTGCTGAACCGATGGCAATATCTGAATAGCCACTGAAGTCTCCATAAATTTGAAAACTGAAGGCAATCGCTCCAAGAATCAACATAAAAGAACTTTGATTCGAAAAGTCGTTGAAAATTGGATTTGCAATCAGCGCCAAACTATCGGCAATAACTACTTTTTTGAAGAGTCCCCAAAGAATCAAGCGAGCACCTTCAATCCATTGGACATCGCTATAGGTTCTTTTCTTTTGAACTTGAGGCAATAAGTGATTTGCCCGTTCAATCGGACCTGCGACAAGTAGTGGGAAAAAACTAACAAATACGGCATAGTCAATAAAATTCTTCGTTGCTTTCTGTTGTCCACGATAGATATCGAAGACATACGACATCCCATGAAAGGTATAAAAGGAAATACCAATTGGCAGCGCAACATTCAAAAGAACGGGATGAATTTCCCAGCCAATGCGATCGAATCCAATCTGAATTTGTTCCGCGAAAAAATTGTAATACTTAAAAAGGGCTAAGATTCCCAAATTATTGACGATACTCAGTATCAAAAACAATTTTGCTTTCTTTCGATCCGTTGAGGCTACTAGAAATCCAAAGGAATAATCGATGACTGTACTTAATAATAGTAAACCTGTAAATTCCCAACTCCAAGATGCATAGAAAAAGTAACTAGCAAGTAGGAGGAATCCGTTTTGTAAACTCAGTTTTCTCTGAAATACAAACCAATACAGAAGAAAAACTGTTGGGAAAAAGAGTAAGTAATCGAATGAATTAAAAAACACGGTTTTAAATTGTATTTTAAAAATACAATTATTTCAACGTTCAAAGCTTAAGTAAGCTTGAAATGAAAAATTAATTAGTCATTCTTCAATAATCCCAAAAATTCAGCCGGTTTAAAATAAGGGTAGAGTGGAAGGGTTTCGATTAATGCTTGAACCGCTGTTTCGTCCAATTCGTTGAACATGATGACAGCTCCATTTCTTCCCTGACGCAAATACATATCGTGAATAATTCCTTCTGATGTCCATTGAGCCACCACCTCTTGCTCATGTTTTAAAATTGCTCCTAATTCAGAAAGGTTTACACCTTCTTTTAAGGTTAAAATTACTGCTGTTATGTTCATGTTTTTTTCTTCAAATGTAGTCAGATGAATTCGTTCTAAAGATAAATCGTAGCTTTGTTTAGGTATGAAAAAAGATACCTAGTAAAATGGAGGTAAAGACCAAACAACAAGGAATTAAAGTCGTAGCTGATGTATTGGACATCATCGGCGGAAAATGGCGTGGACCAATTCTATCATATATCTGCGATAAACCTCGTAGATTCAATGAATTAAAGTCGATCCTGGGAAGAATCACTTCGGCTACTTTAAGCAAGGAATTACGCTATTTAGAGGAACTTCGCATGATTGAACGTGTGGAAATACGCACGGAAACATCCTCCGCATACGAGTACCGCATGAGTCAGCATGGAAAATCGATTAAAACCTTGATTCAGCATGTCGTTGAGTGGGGTTTACAACATAGAAGAGTGGTTTTGGAGGAGGAGATTATTCCTTAAGCAATTGTATTTGTTTCTGTGTAATAATTTTAAAAACTCCGCAGGATTACAAATCCAGCGGTACTTTGCTAAGGAGGATTTTAAATCTGGTGGTGCCTAGTTAATCATTTACACATCGAACCCTTGTCTGGGTTCTATAAACATCAATTTCACCCCTAGATTTAGAACTGTCTTTCAAGTTGTTGAAAATTGACAGTTCATGTAAATCACGTGATTTTGAAGAAATTCCAAAATACCCTGGAAAACCGTAATTTATATAACTTATACCTGTACTATTTGATGGTTTTGAATTTTTATTGTTTGTAGCGAAAATCAAAAAATTATCGTAATTCAAATTAAAGGCATATTGATTTGCAAATTTCTCTTCTTCTTCCTGCAAGAGCAATGTTAAAACTGGAAGGTGATTATATTTAAACTTATTATTATTCAAGGTAAAGGCCTTTAGATTTGTCGGATAAAAATCTTCCTTAATTGATTGATATGCCGAAAAATTAAACGCTCCCAATAAACCATTTAATTCTGTAAAATAATCAGAATTGGCAAACCAAGAAGTAACGCTAAATCGATTATAGAATACGTTGAATTTTGTATCATACTGAACGTCAATGTGAATTGCTTTTAGAGAATCTATACTTGAGGAATTAGAGATGGTATCACCGTCGTAATAGTTGGAATTGATATTTTGACTATTATAATTCATATCGTTTAAATTGGGAACGCTAATTGACTTGAATTCAGGGTATTTTACTTTAACGACATTAAATTTACTCCAATCATTTTTATTAATCGGAACAAGTTCCATACGTTCATATTTATGTTTGTAGCTATTATATTTCAATGGGTAACCATTTTGATCAATCAATTTGTTAATCAATGCTTGTTCTAAATTCAATTGTTGTTGTTTCTTTTTTGTTTGCCATCCAAAGAATGGAGATGTAACAAGCTCAATCCCAAATTTTGTCGCGTCTACTGCCAACGCAGCCGAAAATAAACTCACGTCAACTGCGATGGCAGCTGACCACCACGTTAAATGTACGGCTGATAAAAGTGGGTAAGTAATCGGTGCTAACCATGGTGAGTATTTTTTAATTTTAACGTTATTCCCGTTAATTTTCACTTCATCACCATAGGGTGTAATCGTGTTGTAAAGTAATTCAACGTCATCTTCAGTAGGCACATGAAATCCTTGCGGACAAACATTTTTATCAGCTACTAATGTGTAGAAATTATAAAAATTACCCTCTGGATTATTAGTCAAAATAGCGGGTGCAGTAGAATTTTGCCATTGTTCATATGTTAAGGTTGGAATTATTGTTCCGTCATTAAATTTTGTTGTCCTTAAATTTTCAGAGAACCATACTTGAGAACCAATTTTCGTAACTGTATATATATTACGATCAATATCAGCTACCTCATTTGAATTTAAAAGGCGTGTATTTAAAATTTGTTCAGTTTGAATAATTTTATTCGTTTTGTAATCTATTTCATAATTAATTAAAACTTCTTCAACGGCATTATTGTTATTACTTAATCGTTTAAATGGTATTTGTGAATTAAAATACTTTTCAAATAAACCATATTCCTCAAGTTCATAAGACTCATTCAGTATTTTGTAATCATTTGTGAATTCGAATTTAGAATCCAAGTCTATTTGCAATTCACCATTTTTTAGAACAATCATCACATTCACGTAATCCGTTTGATAAAGTTTTGGTTCATTTTCTAATAAGAATTCCTTTCCAACATATAATGAATCTGAAATGAGTGTGTTATAAAGGTACTCTCTAACATGTATGTTTTCCAATACCAATTCATATCCTGGATACATGTTTTTATCAAACGAAATCAAATACCTTTCGTTTCGAAAGTGAGTCGTTCCGAGATTTACAACCTGGCTATGTAGTGATGCGAAACAAACAAAAAAGAAAAAAGAAAAAATATATTTCATACTAAAGGTTTATTTAAGTAAAAGTAAATAATTATAATAAATGATGCAATTAATACTGATGTCAATTGAGTAATAATGAATAATTTAATTTTTAATATTAATTGCCGAAAGAGGCTTCGCACTAAATGGTTTTATGACTTTTATTATTTTCGTGAAACATTAAATCATTCACATGTCATTTCAAGCATATTTAGAAAATATTAAAGCAAAAACGGGACTCGTGCCAGAAGTATTTGTTATAAGAGCAGAAGCAAAAGGATTTATGATAAATGGTGAATTAAATCCAAATATCACAGCTGCTGAAATCACGAATTGGCTGAAAGAAAAATACGAATTGGGACATGGGCACGCAATGGCGATGTATGCTTATTTTAAAGGGAAGAGAGATTGAAATCAACTCATCTTTTAAGTATTACTTGATTTAAAATCACATAATGACACTCGTATGCTTGTCACCAAACAATTTCACTCTTACTCATTTTTACTACAAATTGTAACCTTTAGTCTTTTAGTCGTTAAAAC
>CANHMH010000151.1 GCA_947461635.1 Flavobacteriales bacterium
GTCCAAGGATGTCTAAATCTGTTAATCGAACATAAATGCGTGCTGGAGAAATCATTTGTCGAGTTTTTGGTATTCGGAGTTGTTGCTGATGAATTCAGGAACGATGTGTTTCATTTGAGTAACAATTGCGGTGTTATCCTGATGAATACACAAGTCCACAAGGGTTTGAATGTGTTTCATTTGTTCATCCGATTCGGTGCGCGTTTTTGCGATGAGGATTTTTTGATGATGTGTTGGAATCGTATTTTCTTCGTTGGCTAATAATTCCTCATATAATTTTTCACCAGGACGCAAGCCCGTAAAGATGAGTTCAATATCTTTTCCTATTTCTAAACCTGATAATTGAATCATCTTTTTCGCTAAGTCAGCAATTTTCACGGATTGACCCATTTCAAAAACGAAAATCTCACCTCCTCGTCCCATCGTAGCAGCCTCTAGAACGAGTTTGCAAGCTTCAGGGATGGTCATAAAGAAACGTGTGATTCGGTCGTCTGTAACAGTCACTGGTCCACCATTTTCAATTTGTTTCTGAAACAAGGGAATTACTGAACCATTGGAACCTAAAACATTTCCGAAACGTGTGGTGATAAATTGTGTGATGTGTTGTTCATTTAATTTTTGTACATACATTTCCGCAATGCGTTTGGATGCACCCATTACATTGGTTGGATTCACGGCCTTATCGGTGGAAATCATGATGAATTTCTTTGCGCCAAAGGCTAATGATAAGTCGGCCAGTATTTTTGTTCCCTTTACATTCGTTTGAACAGCTTCAGCTGGATTCAATTCCATCATTGGAACATGTTTATAAGCTGCTGCGTGAAAAACGATGTCCGGTTTGAATGTTTGAAAGAGCTTTTGCATGCGCTCTTGGTTACAAATATCCCCAATAACTACCTCAAATTTCAAGTCTGAAAAATGTTGGTTTAGTTCAAATTGTAAATCATATAACGGTGATTCAGCTTGGTCAAGGAGAATGATGTTCTTTGGGTTGAACTGTGCAATTTGTTGAACAAGTCCGCTTCCGATAGATCCAGCAGCTCCACTTACCAATATTGTTGAAGTTGAAATCTCAGTGGAAAGTTGGTTGTTCTTTAAATCAATAATTTCTCTTCCCAATAGATCTTCGATTCTGATTTTTTTCAATTGTCTTGAACTAAACTCACCGTTTATCCAACTTTTAGGATTAGGAACCTTTTGTATGGTCAATTTCAACGTCATTGCCTCGTCAATGACTTTTTGCATTTTTTCAACGTCCGGAACCTGAATGGCTACAATTAAGGTCTTTGCTTGAAGCTCCTTTTGCAGTTTTGAGAGTTGACGAGTACTATACACGCGGATTCCTTCAATGCGCGTACCTTGAAGTTTTTCATTGTCGTCAATAAACGCTGCAGCAATTTGGTTGTTTCTTGTATCCTTTTCTAAGGTTCTTTTGGTAATTAAACCGGAGACCCCAGCGCCATAGATAATCACTGACTCTTGATTGCCAGTGTCCTTCATGGATTCTAAATACAGTAACTTGATGATAAATCTTCCGCCAACGACAAAGAAAACACTTGCTAGGAATTCCATAACGAGCACTGACATTGGGAAGAGAAAGAATCCATCCATGTGATGATAACGAACGAGTCCACCCAGTAAAAAGATGATGGTACAGCTCAATTCAGCGAGAAATATCCGTTTTAAATCCTCAGTGGAAGTATAACGCACCAATCCTTTTTGAATTTGGAAAGCGTAGAATACGAGGAGTTTAACTAAGATAAAAAACCAAAGGGATCTTGAGAGGATTTCCCATTCTGATTGAATCAAAGAAAAATCCGCTTTGAGGTCAAAGCGGATTAAATAGGCAAAAGCAAGCGCACTAAGATGAATGATTAAGTCTAGAAGAACAACCAACCATCTAGGCGTATTTTGTTTTAATTTAAGCACACGTAAAGATAGGTATTCTTATGGATTACTCGGAACGAACCAAAGTAACATTTCCGTGTTTCAGGATTTCGTTTCCTCCATTGGATACAGCCTTCGCAATGTAAAAATAAACACCTTCGAGCACATCGTCTCCTGATTCATCTTTACCATCCCACATAAATGCTGGATTGTCATATTCTCTAATCACTTGTCCCCAACGGTTAAGAATCGTACAATTGAAGGTTTTAATACCACCAAAGAAGAGTAATTGGAAATAATCATTGCTACCATCATTGTTCGGTGTAAATACATTTGGAACTTCGATGTCACAGAAATAGAATTCAATCGTTGCTGTATCGATGGAAACACCACACATGTTAGATGCTGTTACGATGTAATTTCCAGTCTCCGTAACACTAATCGCAGAAGTGGATGCTCCTGTCGACCAAAGGTAATTTACGTTTTGTGGTTGAACCAAAGCCGCTAAAACTTGCGTTTCACCTATACAAAGTGTCGTGTCGAGTATATTCGTGAACGGATCTGCAACGAATGTCAATTGGAATGTTTCCGTAAAGTTACATACGCTATCCGTCATTGTAATGGAATAAATTCCAGCAGTGTCCGCAACAATTGTTGGGTTTTGTCCAGCTGGATTAGAGAAATTCACTAAAGGTGAATTTGCTGTCCAATTGCTACCTGTGTACGATAGAACTCCATTAATTTGAAGTGTTAAGTTACATAAAACCGTGTCTTGAAGCGGTGCAATCGGAGCAGGAATGGAATCAACAGTAACAACAACGCTGTCCACACAACCGATTTGGTCAATCACCATCAAGGAGTAATTACCACTTTGAAGTCCAGTAAAGGTTCCACTTAAATTATTAGAAACTAATAATGGTCCTTGATACAAGATAAATTGATAAGGTGTAATTCCAAGTGTAGCAGTAGATGTAATTCCTCCGTCCGAAAGACTACAAAACTCCAACGTGGAGTTAAAGTTATCGATGTCTGGATTCGTGGAAGGGAAAATCTCGATTGATTCAGTATCGAAACAGCCATTTTGGTCTTCAACATAAATGGGATAAACGCCAGGTGCTAAATTGATGAAGTTGATTGCTGCTGAGAATGTAGTGCCGTTATCAATACTGTATTGAAAGATTGGCGTTCCACCAGCGACATCAAAATCAATGGTTCCATTATCCAAACCACAAGTCGTGGTGACCGAAGTTAAATTCGTAATTTGAAGCGAATCAACTCCGTCGAGAATGGCAATCATTGTATCCGAACAGTTGTTTTGATCTACCATAATTACCGTATAGGATGCCGTATCTAAATTGTTAAAAATTCCGTTTGGTTGAAAAGCCGCTCCAATAGAGTAGGTATATCCACCAGCACCTCCAGAGGAAGTGGCTGTTAAACTTCCGTTGATACTTCCACAAGTTGGATTGATCGTAGTAACTGTATCAATTTGTGGGTAACTCACTGAAATCGTGATGGTGTCATAACAAGTATTGATACTGTCTGTCATCATAACGATGTATGATGTTTGTTGTGTTGGACTCACTGGTGTTGGATCATCTCCAGTATAAACACCTGGGCCGTAAGAGTAATTATCGTGCAACCAAGTAATGTTAAAGTTTGGTGCAGTCGCTGTAATCATGATATTGTCTAATCCCCAGTGGTCAAATGCCGCTCCTGATACTGCTAATTGCGTCCATCTAAATTGCGTAGAAGTTGTCTGTGCAGCTGCGGGAATAGGCAAACAGTAGTTTTGCCAAGAAGTCAACATAACGTCGTAACCGCCATTTGGACTCCAGTATTGTATGGTTGTCCACGAAAGTCCAGCATCTGTTGAATATTGTATGTAAACACCTTCATTTGCTAAATCGGGACCTTCACATGGAGAAGCTTGTGCTTGAATAGCATAACGCATGTCGAAACATACTTGTCCACCAGAAGAAACGTCCAATGGAATTGTTGTCATGTCACGAGGAGCAACGGATTGATTACCCATCCACATGAAATCTGTGCCATCTAAGGAAGGGACACCACAAGTGTTATTGGCAATCGTTACAACTTGAGAAAATTGCCATCCAACAGGTTGACCACTATTAAAGTTTTCACCGAAGGCAACCTGACTTGTTCCGCTTCCTGTAACACTTAATGTTGCAGAGCCATTACACGGAATCGTGGTACTTGTTGCACTTGCTGTAACTGTACATTGTGCATAGAGCGATTGAATTGATCCAGCTATGAGAGCAGCTGAAACAAATAAATGAGTAAATTTCATGGGAATTATTTTACGACTACGTTCTTAATATTGAAGTCAGTTAACGTCGTTTTCGTCAAATGAGCGGGCATGTGATGAAAAATCGTTAATCCAAAATGTGTACGATCTAAACACTCTCCAACTAATATTTCTTTTGGTTGAAGAATCTGAGTGTACGTATATTCTTCATGTCCACATGTGGAACATTCTCCATCGTAATACAACTCAAAACTGTATGTGACTGTTTTAACTGAATTTGTTTGGTTTTCAATCGTCAATTGAATGAGGTCAGACTCGTATCCTTGTGCAGGAATGTTACAATTGATTTGTTTTGTACTGATTTTTATTCCGTTTGATTCAATGTTTTTTTGAGCATTTAATCCGAATCCCAAAAAACAAATTGCCAGAATAGATAAGTTTAGTTTCATTATACGTAACGTTAAAATTTCACATCGTTTGACGCAACAATACATCTTTAAGTTGCATCTTTGGTA
>CANHMH010000152.1 GCA_947461635.1 Flavobacteriales bacterium
AAACTAACTACATTGACATTCGCCATCTCCAATTTCACACTGAGACCTGAAAGTTTTGCTTGTGCTACTTGCCAGTTACTTTTAGCCAATTGGTAGTTTTTTGCGCTTCCTGCCTCTTTGTCTAATAATGCTTTTTGACGATCCATTTCTGCTTTCAAATACTCCATGTTTCCTTGAACTTCCAAGTAATCTTGTTGTAATTGAATGATTTCAGGATGTTCGACAACGAGTAAAACGTCTCCTTTGGAAACGCGCATTCCATCCAACACCTTGATGTCGCGAATATATCCACCAAATGGTACAGAGATAAAAGATTTGTTTTGTGGTGGGACATCGATCATTCCGTTGGCAAAAATGCTCATACCCATGAGTGACTTCGTTAAGTTACTGCTTTTAATCCCAAGAGAGGCAACCTGTTTCGCTGTTAACGTTAACAAAGTACTTTGGGGCGCTACTTTTTCGCTTGGGGTATTTTCAGAACTTTTACTCGAACAAGAAATCATCGTAGCTAAGACGAACAATGCCGCTAAAAGTTGGAAAGAGATTGATTTTTTCATGATGTTATTATTTTCTAGCGATACCAATTTAATTGGATGCTGGTTTGATTGAATTGATTAATTAATTGCAAATAGGAAAGTTCCAAATCACTACGCTGCTGTTGGATTTGAAGAAATTCAATAAATGAAATCTCCCCCACTTCGAATTTCGCTTTGGCATCTTCTGTCAAAAATCGCAGTTCATTCGTTAATTGACTACCTAGTTTATCAATGCTGCTTGATAATAAATTTAGGCGATCCATTAACTGGGAAATTTCTCGCTGCATAGCTTGAGTCGTTTGCTCTTTTTCCAGATTGTTTTGTTTTAGGGAAAGAGCGCTTGCTTCGTTTCGATTTTTATATGCTCCCCAGAATATTGGAACATTCGCTCCGACCATGTACCCTTGAAAACGATTTGCCTGTGTAAATTTCGTATCCACTCCATTCACGTTCTGAATCCCAACCAAGGTTTGATTAAAATAACCAAGATTAATTTCTGGCAATTGATGTGCTAAATTCACTTTCTTTTCTTGTAAATAAATTCCTTCATTCTGCTTGTACCATAGCATTAAGGGGTGATTCTCTGCAACTCCAGATTGGAAGATATTCCGTTCCTTTTGATACTCAGAATGTTCGATTTCAAAGGAATTTTCATCCAACTTCAACAAGGAAGCGATTTTTCTTTTTTCACCTAAAAGGTCCGATTCAAGTAGTGAAATATCATTTGAAAGCCTCATGCGCTTGGTTTGAATTAAGGAATAATCCAAGCGGCTAATATCTTGAAGTTCGAACCTGATTTTCGATTTTTGTTCCAACATATTGAAGGAACTATCCAAACTTTTTAAGTAATAAATTTCAGCTTGAATAAATCCATATTGATCGAAGGCTAGCGCTAATTTCTGAGCTAAATCACGAATCAATAACTCCGATTCAATTTGAGACAATTTTCCTTTTTCCACTCCCAAATTCTTTTCTTCTTTGAATGACGTTGGAAAAGGAATGGTTTGATTGATGGTGATGTTATTATCCTTTTTATAATAGGAATTATATTGCCCCATCATTCCATTGATTGTGGTGGATGGAATACCGCTGTTAGATTTTCCCATTAACTCTTGTTTGTTCTGCTCCAATTTTGACGCGGCAATTTGTCCATTTTGACTAAGCATTACATCATATGCCTTTTGATAATTCAACATGTTTTGAGAAAACACATTCGTCATTCCGAATAGGAAAAGGAGCATCAAACTAAGGTTTTTCACTTTGAATCGTTTCATTGGTTTTTCAAATAACAAATATAAAATTGGTAAAATAAACAAGGTCAAGAGCGTTGCACTGATGAGTCCACCAATCACAACTGTCGCCAAAGGCTTCTGAACTTCTGCCCCACTTCCATGAGAAAGTGCCATCGGAAGGAATCCAAGAGAAGCTACCGCAGCAGTCAACAAAACGGGACGCAAACGAGAAGCTGTCCCACGGATCACAACCAACATGATTGGCATTCCACTTTTCTTCAACGTATTAAACTCGGCAATGAGTACAATTCCATTTAGAACAGCAACTCCGAATAAAGCAATAAAACCAACTCCCGCAGAAATCGAAAATGGCATATCTCTAAAATACAAGGCATAAATTCCACCGATAGAAGCAAGTGGAATGGCGGAGAAGATTAATGCTGCTTGTTTTAAAGACTGGAAAGTCAAGTACAATAAAAAGAAAATAAGCAATAATGAAACAGGAACGGCAATAATCAAGCGATCCCGCGCATGAATTAAGTTTTCAAAGGTTCCACCGATTTTTGGAAAGTATCCCGTGTCAAACTGCACCTTGTTTTTCATTTCTTTTTCTAATTCCATAACAATGCTTTCAACATCTCTACCGCGCACGTTGAATCCAACTAGTATTCTTCGTTTGGCATCCTCTCGTTGAATTTGATTGGGACCATTTTTAATGGAGATATGCGCTAATTCCGAAATTGGAATTTCCTCTCCCTTTTCATTGCTCACAAACAATTGACTAAGGTCCGTGATGTTATCTCTAAATTCGGGTTTCAATTTCACGACAAGATCAAAACGTTTTTCTCCTTCAAACACAAATCCAGAAGCTTGACCGGCAAATCCTAAATTGACTACTCGATTCACTTCATCTAACGAAACGTCATAACGAGCTAATGCTTCACGGTCATATTTAACAATCATTTGCGGCAAACCACTCATTTCTTCCACATAAACATCTTGTACACCTTTTATTTTTGACGCTATGGATCCTATTTGTTTTGAATAGCTCGCTAATTTCTCGAAGTCCTCACCGTAAATTTTCACCACCACATCTTGTTTCGCTCCGGTCATCAACTCATTGAAGCGCATTTGAATCGGTTGTTGAAATCCAAAGGATACATTTGGCAAACGCTCTTCTAATTTCGCCTGCATTTTCTCTGCGAGTTCTTCTTTCGTTGAGGCAGAGGTCCATTCTTCTTTATCTTTCAAAATGATCATTAAGTCACAAGCTTCCATTGGCATTGGATCTGTAGGGATTTCCGCAGTTCCAATTTTTCCTACAACTTTTTTGACTTCAGGGAAATTCGACAATAAAATTTGAGAAGCTTTTCCCGTTGCTTCGATGGTCTTTGTCAGACTTGTACCGGTCATCAAACGAGTTTCCACTGCGAAATCACCTTCGTCCAGCGATGGGATAAACTCAGCACCTAACTGTTTGAAGGCAAAGATGCTCAACACAAACAATGCAGCAATGACGCTTAACACCAACTTTTGTCGACGCAGTAATGCTTTCAACATCGGCGTATATTTCGAACGAATGGCATTCACCATTTTATCACTGATTGTTTCCTTTGTGGAAATCTTCTTTGACAAGAACATCGAAGAAATCATTGGAACATAAGTCAAGGATAGCACTAAAGCTCCAAGGATTGCGAAGATTACTGTTTGAGCCATTGGCTTGAACATTTTCCCTTCAATTCCAACCAAGGCTAAAATCGGTAAATACACGACAAGGATGATGATTTGTCCAAAAACGGCACTTTTACTGAATTTTGAAGCAGATTCATACACTTGTTGATTCATCTGATCCTTTGATAACAATATGTTTCCACGTTTATTCAATAAGTGCAAAGTGGATTCAACAATAATCACTGCTCCGTCGATTATTAGTCCGAAATCTAGTGCACCCAAACTCATTAGGTTTCCAGAAACTCCAAACACATTCATGAGTGAAATGGCAATCAACATCGCTAATGGAATAACCGATGCTACAATGAGTCCGGCACGCAAATTACCTAGGAATAAAACCAACACAAAAATGACAATCAACGCTCCTTCAATCAAATTTTTAGTAACTGTTGAAATCGCTCGATCCACAAGATCTGTTCGATCTAAGTAAACATTCAATTCAACACCTTCCGGTAAATTTGACTCAATTTGAGCCATTTTTTCCTTCACCAAGTTTATTACCTCTGATGAATTAGCACCTTTCAACATCAATACAATTCCCCCAACTGCTTCACCGTCGGTATTGTAGGTTAATGCACCGTAACGAACCGCTTTTCCGAATTCCACTTTTGCAACATCACGAATGTAGACTGGCATGGCGGACTCCGAATGTTTCACCTGAATATTCTCAATATCCGTCAAACTTTGAATGAGTCCTTCCGTACGAATATACGTTGTCATAGAATTTCGTTCAATGTACGCTCCTCCCGTATTTTGATTGTTTCGTTCAATCGCTTGAAAAACATCGCTTAAGGTTATTCCATTGGATTTCAGTAAAAACGGATCAATGGCGATTTCATAGGTTTTCAGGTTTCCACCAAATCCACTCACATCCGCAACTCCTTTCACACCCATAAGTTGTCGACGAATGATCCAATCTTGAATCGTTCTGAGTTCTGTAGGTGTAAATTTCTTACTATAGCCAGGCTTCGCTTTCAATGTATATTGATAAATTTCACCCAAGCCAGTGCTTAAGGGCGCCAAAAAAGGATCTCCGTATCCTAGAGGAATAGACGCTTTTGCATCCGTCAAGCGTTCCAATACTTGTTGACGCGCCCAATAAATGTCTGTTTCTTCAGTAAAAACAATGGTTACAACGCTGAGTCCGAA
>CANHMH010000153.1 GCA_947461635.1 Flavobacteriales bacterium
GGACTTTTAGTGATTGACGTGAAACGCGCAAAATGGCGCATTTTATATACGGAGTTAATCGGAAAATTCATTCATCAAGCGTTGGAGAGCCAACAAATGCTCTTCCCTATCGAAAAAGAGCTTACTAAGACAGAAATGGATTTATGGTTAAGCCATGAAAAACTTCTAAAACAATTGGGATTCCAATGTGAATGTCAACAAGAAACACTTTTGATTCATGGGGCTCCAGTCGTCCTTCCTGAAAACAGTATTGACGCGTGTATTAATTCATTGCTAGCGGATTTACAGGATCGTGACATCGACCAAGGAGATGTAGCACACCATTTAGTTCGTCGCTTAACGCAAAATGCGTCAAAAGATGCCGTAATACGTAGACCTGAGGAGGCCCAAGCGCTTATTGAAACACTTTTTCAATGTGAAGAACATACATTGGCTCCAAACGGTAAAAAAATCATGCATACGTTATTATTAACAGACATTGCCTCAAACTTTTAATCATGTTTAATCAACTACCACAAGTTACCAAGAACATTATTTTATTGAATATCATGTTCTTTTTAGCCACCTTCGTTTTACAAACGCAAGGAATAGATTTAACTGCTTCCCTTGGTGCACATGTTGTGAATACACCGTTATTTAAACCGTATCAACTTGTTACACATTTCTTTATGCACGGTGGATTTTTCCACATTCTTTTCAATATGTACCTTTTCGCGATTTTAGGTGCGTATTTAGAGCATATTTGGGGACCAAAACGATTTTTCATCTTTTATATCGCCACTGCTTTTGGAGCTTTTGCATTGTACAACATCATCGGTGTATATGACGTGATGCAATTAAAAGCAATGATTATTGATCAAGGATTTAGTCTCTCCGAAATCAATCAACTTATTATCAATAATGATCGAGACGGATTAATTGCAACAAATAGTTCCGCTGTCGTTGCCTATGCTCAGGAGTCCTTTACGCCTATGGTGGGTGCTTCCGGAGCAATTTTCGGTGTGATGGCTGCATTTGCTATTCTATTCCCAAACACAGAATTCAGGTTATACTTTGCCATTCCCGTAAAAGCGAAATACTTTGTCGCTGCGTATTTTTTAATTGAAGTTTACCTTTCTTTTCAAAACAATGCGAACGACAGCACCGCACATTTAGCACATGTCGGAGGAGCAATTGTGGGCGCAATTATTGTCCTATTTTGGAGAAAGGCTGACCGAACTAATTTTTGGTAAATGCAGGGAAGAAATTTCATAGAGGAACTGAAACATCAGTTGCGTGCAGGAACAATGACCAATCGTTTGATTATTGTCAATGTGTGTGTATTTTTGGGGATTTTACTTCTTAAAAAGAGTTTGCTTCTTTTTAACATTGATCCACTTATGAGCGATGCGTGGATTCACCATTTATTGGATTTGAATAGTGCTTTCCCAGCATTCATTCGCGCCCCATGGGGATTGTTAACAAGTATATTTACACATGAACAATTTGGACACCTCTTGTTCAACATGCTATTTCTTTATTTTTCAGGTCGTTTCTTCGAACAATATTTCAGTCGAAAAAAATTATGGTTAACCTATTTATTCGGGGGAATTGCTGGTGGGCTACTTGAATTGTTAGCGAATAATCTATTTCCAGCATTGCAAGGAACGAATGTGGTGATTCTCGGAGCATCTGGTTCCATTATGGCAATTTTTACAGCACTCGCCTTTTATCAACCAAATCTTCAAGTTAGTTTGTTTGGGGTCTTCCCTATTCGCATTTACTTTTTAGCCTTGTTTTTCCTATTCAAAGATTTAATCAATCTTGGCACGGATGATCAAATCGCCCATTTTGCTCACCTAGGAGGTGCACTATTTGGCTTATTATCCATTCAGAATCTTCATTCTTCGAAAAACATTTTAACTAAGTTAGATGGATTTTTTTCGCGTTTTACTTCGATTTTCACACGTGAGAAAAAAGTAAAAACGTCACGCTCAAGATTTAAGACAGACGAGGAGTTTAACAGCGAAAAACGTCAAAAACAAGTAAAAATGGATCAAATTCTTGATAAAATATCGAAATCGGGCTATGATTCATTATCGAAGGCAGAAAAAGAATTCTTGTTTCATCAAAGTAAAAATGGTTAAGATGTTGAAACGCCTTTTCCGCCTCTCCTCCATTTTTAAGCTGTTAAGTTTAATCAGTTTTGGCGCCATGTTTCTGTGTTATTTAGCGCCCTTTTTCCATCCTGGAACAATCGGAATTCTGCCATTTTTCGGACTATTGTACCCTGTACTTCTAGGTATTAATTTAGCCTTGTTACTCATCTGGTCACTTGCCAAATCAAAGTGGGCAATATACACACTGGTGGTTCTCGTTCTCGGTGGAAAAATGCACTTCAGAAGCTTGGCTTTTTCATCGAATCAAGAAGCTGATACTGCTGGAATGAAAGTACTCACTTATAATGTTCGATTATTCGACCTTTTCAATCCTTCGTTTTCGGCATCTATTGAACACCGAAACAACATCTTCGCTTACATAAGAAAAACGAATCCTGATGTCTTGTGTTTACAAGAATATTACCGTCAAGATAAACCAACAAACTTTGAAGTCATTGATTCGTTGTTTGCCATAATGGGCAACAGGAATTACCACGAACGAAGTGCGCATAAACACAGTACACGTCAAAATTATGGCATCGCGATGTTTTCTAAATACCCCATCATTTCCAAAGGTGATGTCATGTTTGAATCACAGGGAAGTGGAGATTTCAATTATTGTATCTATGCGGATATTATCAAAAATCAAGATACATTCCGTGTATACAATGTCCATTTACAATCCATTCGCCTGAATACAGACCCTAACATTGAAGCCCCTACGGATGAAGAAACGATGGCTAGCGAACGCATCATTCGAAACGTTTATTCTAAATTACGTTTGGCTTATTTGAAACGAGCGGAACAGGCTCGTCGCGTGGTAGAACACATTAAGACATCTCCTTATCCTGTGATCGTTTGTGGCGACTTTAATGACACACCAATGTCATACACCTATAATCAGTTCAATCGCTTCTTAAAAGATGCTTTTCGTCAAACCAGTAATGGAATTGGATCAACCTATATTGGAAGATTACCTGCCGGTAGAATCGATTATATGTTTTTTGATCCACGATTAACAACCAGTGGATTTAACATTCAAAAAGAAGAATTGAGTGATCACCGTGCACTTGTGTGTACTTTTTCCCGCGTAAAATGATGTTGATTGTCGATTGTGGAAGTTCGAAAACACCTCAAATCGTTTCTGCGATTGAAGAGTTTTGTGACACCAAATGTATTGGTTTTCATGATTTAACAGAAGAAATGGCCATGGACTCCATTGGACTCGTTTTTTCAGGTGCGCCTTTGTTAATTACGGATATTGATATGTCCAAGTATTTGGAACATGTTAGTTGGTTGAAATCCTATCCAAAGCCAGTATTGGGCATTTGTTTTGGTCATCAATTAATTGGATTACTTTACGGGGCATTTGGATCAAAAATGCGCGAGGACCGAGATTGGCAGGAAATTGAAATCATCGAAGAATCTCCTTTATTCAATAGACTTCCCGATTGTTTTGAAATGATGGAAGATCACTGTGAACACATCACGATTCCACCAGAATTCAAGTTAATGGCTGCGTCAGACGCTTGCATTAATGAGTGTATGCAGCATGAAACCAAAAATATTTTTGGTGTGCAATTTCATCCGGAAGTTTCTGGGAACTATGGAAACATTCTACTCGAAAACTTCTATTTTATTTGTGAGAAATAGTATTATTTCCCTGCGATAGCGAAAAGTTTTTCTTTATTAAGTACACTGATTTTCCGTGTATGCACCTCAATGATTCCTTCCTCTTTAAAGTCTTTTAATAATCGAATCAACGTTTCAGTTGCCGTTCCGACGAAATTCGCTAAATCTTCACGGGATAAGTTAATTGGTTCCTTTTCGTAAATTTCCAACAGGATGATCATTGTGAATGCCAAACGCTCACGCACCGACTTTTGAGCCATGTTCGTGATGAAATCAGCACGGTCAGACAACTCTTTTGAAAGTTCCTTGATGATACCGTTTCGCAATACTGGATTGGAATCCATCATGTTTAGAAAATCATCTTTGCTGATAAAGCAGATATTACTTTCCTCTAACGTTTCTGCGGCAACACGGTAAGGTGTTTCACTAAACATCGATCTAAATCCAACCATTTCACCTGACTTTGCAATGTGAATGATTTGCTCCTTACCTTCGTCCCCACGCTGAAAAATCTTCACCATTCCTTCATTGATGCAAAAAACACCTCTTGGAAAGGAGCCCTCTAAAAACAAAGATTGGTGTTTCTTATAGTAATTACAAGCCTTATGCGCATTGACATGCTCCATCTCTTCATTGCACAAAGAACCTAATAGTGAATTTTTTCTTCCAACACAGGTCGAACAAGTAATATGTTTGTGTGATTTCTCGAGCATTAGATTGGGATTTGTCTATCAAATGTACGGATTTTAAGTGATTTTTTGAAATATGATGAAGGTCATTTTTTCAACAATTTACTGTCTTTACTTTTGTCACATGGATGCCAAAGCGTTAATTCAAAAATACAATGTTCCTGGACC
>CANHMH010000154.1 GCA_947461635.1 Flavobacteriales bacterium
ATTATTATCCACCACAAAAACTTGAACTTTCAAGGTCTTACTTGCTGCTAAAACAGCGTTCAAACATTGTTCGAGGAAATAAGTGACATTGTAATTTACAATGACAACGCTCAAGTCAAATGTGGGTGTTTGCTTATCCATTCGCTAATGCAATGCACGAAATTTCGATGTTCACATCTAAAGGTAGTCGGGCAACTTGTACCGTTTCCCTTGCTGGTGGAATCCCAGGGAAATAAGATGCGTAAATAGCATTCACTGCTTGAAAATCGTTTAAGTCCTTCAAGAAAATACTGGTTTTTACAATCTGTTCGATGTTCAATTCTGAAGCTTCTAATAAAGCGACAATGTTTTTCATCACGCGGTGTGTAGCCTCTTCAATGCTATTCATTTCAAGTTCACCTGTCGCTGGATTTAAAGGAATTTGTCCACTCACAAACAACATTCCACCGGCAAGAATCGCTTGGCTGTACGGACCAACAGGAGCTGGTGCATTTGGGATCTGTATGGCTTTTTTCATCGTATTTTGTTTATCCTTCGGATTAAGCGATTTTTTCTACTTTTGCAAAGTAACAAAAATCAAAGAACGTGAAGGTAGTACTAGTGGATTTTTATGATTCTTTCACCTTCAATCTGTCCCATTATTTAGAACAATTAAACGTAGAGGTAACGGTGATTCGTCACGATTATTTGAACCTAGCTGAAATAAATACGTTTGACGCAATCGTTCTATCTCCTGGACCTGGACTTCCAAGCGAAAAAGTAAACTTAATGGAATTGCTTTCATTGTACGCAGGAAAAAAGCCCATTTTAGGCGTATGTTTAGGAATGCAAGCCATTGCGATCCATTTGGGTGCTTCCTTACAAAATCAAGAACAAGTAAAGCATGGAGTTCAAGGAAAGCTGATTGTTAAAAATCATTCCGGATTGTTTCAAGGATTACCAAACGAATTTTTGGTCGGATTGTACCACAGTTGGAAAGTAGTTGATGTCCCCGAAGCTTGGCAAACGTCACAATTAGACAATGGCGTTGTGATGTCCATTGAAGTTCCAACTCAACTTTTGTACGCGGTACAGTTTCATCCGGAGTCTATTTTGACGGAACACGGACTTCAACTGTTATCAAATTTCATTCAAACTGTAAAATCATGATGAAAAAGGTGCTTTTTTTACTAGCAAGTATGTTCTTTTACATGCATGTGTCGGCCCAAAGTTGTTTAGGTTATTGGATTACCATTGATGACGAAAGTGGATTGAAGAAATCCATTGTGGAATTGTACAAAAAGGATGGAAAGATGTGTGGCAAGGTCGTGTACATCTATAAAAGAGGAAAAGATGGACCACATTCACTGTGCGATCATTGTGAAGGAAGTCTAAAAAACAAACCCGTGATGGGCATGCAAATTGTTAAAAATTTGTCTTGGAACAATAGTGAATGGGTGGGAGGTACGATTTTGGATCCAGACAATGGAAAAGTATACGATGCGAAAATTTGGATAAACCCTGAAAACCACAACAAACTCAATGTCCGCGGGTATATTGGTCCGTTCTTCCGAACACAAACGTGGCTAAAAACAGAAAAAATACCGGTGGATTAAAACCTTTTTGAAACTCTTTTGTTTAATGTTTTATATCAAATTAGGAACAAACGTTAAACAAAATGAAATTATTTTTTACGCTCACACTTACTTTATTCTTTTTTAGTGGATTATCAGCACAGAACGGTATCGTTCGTGGTCGTGTGTTCAACGCTCAAACGAACGCATCCATTGAAGGAGCAAAAGTTCAACTCATCGAACAAGCGAAAGGGGCAATCACTTTGGCAGATGGAACCTTTGAATTAACGGGTCTTAAACCAGGTGTATATTCGTTTAAAGCGGTTTCCATTGGATTTAAGGAATTGATCATCAATGAAATCACCGTGACGAATGCACGTGCGGTTGATTTGGACTTTGCGGTGGAAGAATTAGTAAGCAATCAAAAAGAAGTAGTTGTCAAAGCTTCTCCGTTTGTTCGAAAATCAGAATCCCCGAACTCTTTAAAAACCTTGAATGCGACGGAAATCGAACGTCTTCCCGGTGCCAACCGAGATGTGAGTCGTGTGATTGCAGCCTTGCCAGGTGTGGCTTCGAGAGCGACATTTCGAAACGACATCATCATTCGCGGTGGTTCTCCAGGAGAGAATAAGTTTTATTTAGATGGAATCGAAGTGCCAAACATCAATCACTTTGCGACACAAGGAAGTAGTGGAGGTCCGGTTGGCTTGTTGAACGTAAACTTTATCCGTGAAGTAGATTTCTACTCCGGAGCATTTCCCGCTAATCGTGCAAATGGACTCAGTTCTGTTTTGGCATTTAAACAAAAAGATGGAAACAAAGACGGACTCATTTCTAATTTTACTTTAGGTTCTAGCGACGCAGGATTAACGTTTGATGGTCCATTAGGTAAAAAAGCGGATTTTATCTTTTCAGCACGAAAATCTTATTTGCAATTCTTGTTTATGGCCTTGAAATTGCCGATTTTACCTTCTTATAATGACAGTCAGTTTAAAATCAATTACAAAGTCAACGAGAAAAACAAAGTAACCATCATTGGATTAGGTGCTTTGGATAACTTTGATGTGAATACAGACGTGAATGCGTCGGTGACTGATACAGCTGCAAGGGAATACAATAATTTCATCATCAATAACTTGCCGATTCAAAAACAGTGGAATTACACAATGGGAGTCAATTGGATTCACTTCTCGAAGAATTCATACCAGAACATTGTTGTCAGTCGAAACATGTTAAATAACGCTGCTTATCGCTACAAAGACCGTATCGAAACCCAAGCGAATTTGTTGCAAGATTACCGTTCATTTGAAGCAGAAAATAAATTCCGTTTTGAACATACTTATACAAAAAATGGGTGGAAAGTAAACGCTGGATTTGCGTATGAATATGCACGCTATTTCTCTTCTACCTACAACAAGATCACCATTCAAGGAAATCCGGTAACAATTGATTTCAAATCGAACTTGTTCATGAGTAAAATGGCAGCCTTCGGACAAGTGAGTAAAGCATTTTTTAAGGATAAATTGAATGCTTCCCTTGGTTTAAGAACAGATTTCTCAAATTATTCGAAAAGCATGATGAATCCTTTGGATCAACTTTCTCCGAGTTTGGCTTTATCTTACCGCATCACTGATCAAATTGCCTTAAACGCAAGTGTGGCAAGGTACCACCAATTGCCGTCCTATACGATTTTAGGATATCGAAATCCACAAGGAACCTTGATTAACAAGCAGAATGAAGTGAAATACATTCAAGCCGACCATTTTGTGATTGGTAGTGAATTCTTAACAAAAATGAACTCGAGATTTACACTTGAAGGATTCTATAAAAAGTACAACCGTTATCCATTCTCTGTAAAAGATTCTTTGTGTTTAGCGAATGTAGGATCCGATTTCGGGGTGATTGGAAATGAAGAAGTGAAATCCATTTCTCAGGGAAGATCTTATGGTATGGAATTCTTGTTTCAACAGAAATTGTTTAAAGGTTATTATGCCATTCTTGCTTACACGTTTGTGAATTCTGAATTCCAAGACAAAAATGGCACATACGTACCGACAGCATGGGACAGCAAGCACATCGTATCGTTAACAGGTGGGAAACGCTTCAAAAACGGATGGGAATTGGGCATGCGTTGGTTGTTCTCAGGCGGATCTCCCTACACCCCTTACGACGTAGAAACATCAACAATGATTCAAAACTGGGACATCAATGGACAAGGAATTTTAGATTATTCACTGCTGAATACCCAGCGAGAATCTAGTTTTCATCAATTGAATGTCCGAGTAGACAAAAAATGGTACTTGGAAAAATTGACCTTGAATTTCTATTTGGATATCCAAAATGCGTATGGTTACAAAGCGAAGTTGGCTCCAATCATGTTGGTGGAAACAGATTCGAATGGAACACCAATTGTTGATCCTGCTAATCCTGGTCATTACAAAGCAAAGTTCATTGCGAACTCGAATGGAATTGTTCAGCCAACTTTAGGAATCATTGTCGAATTTGCAAACAAGAAAAAAAGCAGCGTTTCCAAGTAGTGGAGGTGCTGTGATCACGAAAAAATCCATACCTTTGCATCCAAATTAGAAAAAAAATGGCAACGAACCGAACTTTTACAATGCTTAAGCCTGATGCAATCGAAAACGGGCACATGGGAAAAATCATTGACATGATTATCTCTGCAGGATTCCAGATTAAAGCGATGAAATACACAACTTTATCTGAGGATCAAGCAAAAAAATTCTACGAAGTACACGCTGAGCGTCCTTTCTATGGAGAATTAGTTGAATACATGACTTCTGGTCCAATTGTAGCAGCTATCTTAGAAAAAGACAACGCAGTAGCTGATTTCCGTGCATTAATCGGTGCAACTGATCCAGCAGAAGCAGCTGCCGGAACGATCCGTAAAGCATATGCAGAAAGCAAAGGAAGAAATGCAGTTCACGGTTCTGACTCTGATGAGAATGCAGAAATCGAAGGACAATTCCATTTTACAGCGGCAGAGATTTTTTAATTTCTGACAATACATATTTTTGAAAAGACCGCA
>CANHMH010000155.1 GCA_947461635.1 Flavobacteriales bacterium
ACGGCCTTGTGGCGCAACTGAATAGCGCATCTGATTACGGCTCAGAAGGTTTCAGGTTTGAATCCTGACAAGGTCACAAGCAAAAACCCAGCACGCAAGTGCCGGGTTTTTTGTTTTTAAAGCGTTCAATATTCATGTTGATAAGCGCATAAAAACAAAAATACTCGCAAATTGCGCAGCAATTTTGGGTTTTAGCTTGATATGAACTCCCCACTAGGAATACGCGCCAGCGTAATCCTGAACCTTTTTTACAAAATTTATTTTGATAAGCGCATAAAACAAAAATACCCGCAAATTGCGCAGCAATTTTGGGTTTTAGCTTGTTATTAACTACCAACTAGGAATACGCGCCAGCGTAATCCTGAACCTCTATTAAATCGTTCAGGTATTATTTTTTATCTTATTTTTATGTTGGTTAACGATTTGCGTTTATATCGTTTAGCAGTAAGTTGTTACATCAAATAGTTGAAAAAATCTGCAGTTAAACATGCTCAAATTATCCATCTTCCTATTCCTTTTCCCCTTCTTCTTGCATGCGCAGGATGTGACCGTTTGTTTTGATATTAAAAATTCAACTGTTGAAGAACTAGAAATAATTAGAGGTGACTATTCAAGTGTTGACGTTTTATTTGACAAGGAAAGGACGTTTAAAATCCCTCTTAGAAATGGAAAAGCAATTTGGAAGGGGCATTTTGAAAAGCCTATCTTTATTACCGCTTATTATGATGGCACCTTAAAAGACTTACATACAAGTTACCTGTTTTATTTAAGTCCTGGAGACAGTTTGAACTGTTCCTTTGACGCTAAACTTCCTGAGACATCCTTTTTAGTTTCGGGTAAGGGAAGTGAAAACAATCAACCAGCTATTCAAAGCATCCTGAACTCAGAAATTAATTTAGATGCATACAGAAAGGATTCCTTGCCAGACAAGTCATTTAAAGCGATAAAAAGTAGAAGCTCTGAAAATCAACGGTTATTAAATACATACCTGAATGAATACCACCCAAGTAAAGAATTTACCGCGATTTGTTCTCTTTACATTCAGAACTATACTGCATGGACTTTCATCGGATTCAAAGGCGGTCTAAGGTTTCGGTTTTCCAGAAAGGTGTTTTTGAGAAATGAAGAGAAATGGCAAGTTTTAGAAGATTCTTTGATAAAAACGACCAATCTTACGAATGACACCCTTTTTGTTATTCCTGATTATAACTATTTCTTATCGAATTATCTAATGCGACTGAAAGAGCGAATCTGGGATCATCCAGAACTTTTGTTGAAATACTACAACACAGAAAGTCAAGAAGAAGCGGTAAAACTGAATAAATTAGATTCGGAAAATAAGTTGGTAGAAATAATAATCAACACACAGTTCAGTGAACACAATGCAGAATTTTTATATGCTTATCTATTCAAGTATGCAATCACGGATAAAGAAGACGATTTACCTGAGATTTTTGAGAACTTTCAAGGTAAATTTTCAACGAGCGAATACATAAACTACCTTGAGCCATACATTTCCGTCATGAGGGAGAAGGAGAAACGAACATTGACCGACAAAATGATCCTTGTTGAAAATCCTCAGACATTCAAAACATTTGAGGATGTTTTACACCTTTATAAAGGACAAACAGTCTTGTTGGACATGTGGGGAACTTGGTGTGGACCTTGTCGATCTGAGATTGCTTTAAATTCAGATTCCATTAAGAGTCATTTTAAGGACAAAGAGGTGAAATTTCTGTACATCGCTAATTTTGATTCGGATCAAGTTGATAAATGGAAAGAATTAATTGCTTACTACAATTTAACTGGTACACATGTTTTAGCCTCAACTGAGTTGACAAAAGATATTATGACAAAAGTAGATAGAAGCGCTTATCCTACGTATGTCATTATCAAGAAAGACGGGACTTTTGAACGCGCAGAAACGAATTACCCAATGGATCGAAACGTTTTAATTAGGCAAATAGAAAGAGCTTTGACGAATGACGAATGATGAATCACGAATGCAAAAAAAAACTCGAGCAAGCGTCTTTCATTAACTTTTCAATAAAACCAATTGGTCAAAACTAAATAACAATGTTCTTATTCAGTTAAAACATTATTTAAAGTGAGGGATGGATGATCATCCAAATCATTTTAAATCGATCGAACACAAGAAAAAAGCACTACACATTTCATCAATAAAATTCGAATGCTACAATTTAAAAAAAAATATTCCATACTATTTATACTGCTCATTTTTAATTAATTAGTTTTTTCTTTTTATTTTAGCTGTACCTAATAATTCTAACAAGTAAGAATTAAAGGAATTACTTTACTTCGGCATTAGTTACAAAAAGAACGATAAAAAGAAACGATGAAACGATGAAATGGACCATTACTCTATTTATATTGGTTTGTATGACTTTTGCAAGTTCCGCTCAAGCATATAAACCCTTTCCGACATCTGGCGCTATTTGGAGAGAATATCAAACTGGTTATCAATGTGATTGTTGTTCAGACTATCAAATTTTTATAGCTGGAGATACAGTCATTAACTCGATTACTTACCACAAGTTAAAAAAGACTGGAATGATGTATTTCCAAGACTTAAATGGAAACTGTCACCCTATTTTTTGGTACAATATAAATCAATATGCGGGAGGATTTAGAAACGACTCTATAAACAAACGGGTATATTTCTTTCCTCCATATGCGTTAAATGAGTCTTTGTTATATGACTTTAATCTAAACCTTGGCGATACAACGGATACCTATCTAAGTAATTTTATTGGTGAAGACTGGATTGTCACGAATGTCGACTCTGTTTTAATTGGCAATGAATATCATCGAAGACTACAATTAAATTACTGTCTTGGAAAGCCACTCCATATCATTGAGGGAATTGGCAGCACCTTGGGACTTCTTTCACCCTTTATTTGTTGGGAACCATATTATGAGCATGTGAGTAATTTGATGTGTTTTAAACAAAATAATCAAATTGTATTTCCTCAACATACGATAGATTGCAACCTTGTTTCATCTGTTAATGCATTGGATGAAGTTAACTTGGATTCTCAGATTTCGGTTTTCCCTAATCCCACCAATGACAAGTTATCTGTTACAACGAGTTTAATGGGTTTTGATGTAAGTATTTATACTCAATCAGGTCAGCTTATTTACAAAAAGAAAGTGGATTCAAATTCCACTCAAATTGACATTTCAACATGGCAAACTGGCCAATATTCAATTGAACTTTCAAAAAATGACAAAAGTTTACATAAACAGGCATTTATTCGTCAATGACATGAGCATCGAGTCACTTTAATACTCAAAAAACAATCCTATGAAAAAAATAATTCCATTCGCTTTGTTATTCTTGATTACAGCTAACTTCTCATTTGGTCAAATCCCGAATCCGAGTTTTGAGAATTGGACAGGCCCACAACCAGATGGTTGGAGAGCATATTGGAATTCACCATTCTCACCATATACATTTGAAACGATCAGTACGAATGCTCACAATGGTTCAAAAGCAGTAAAATCAAACATTGTATTGACTGGCCCAATTTATAATCCTTCAGGTTTGTTATCTGCAAGCGAGGCATCCGATTATTATTTTCCAATCTCGACTAAACCAACGAAGCTGAAAGGTTGGTATATTTTACAAACAAATGGACTTGATACCTTCACAGTGAATGTGACCATGAAACGTCAAGGTGCCATCATCGGACAAGGAGAATTCACCTCGACTACTACAAACTTGTCTTATTCTGAATTTATCACATATATCAACTATTCAAGTTCTACAACGCCTGATTCAATGAAAATCTTTATAACCTTTAATTATGGTAAAGCAGGTTCGGGACATGAAGGTTCTTATTTTATAATTGACGACCTATCTTTAAGTCAAACTATTGGACTTGACGAAAATCAGAACACGCTGTTTGTTCAGATTAGCCCAAATCCGGCAACGAGTGCGATTGAGATTAAAACTTCGAATACAGATAAAATTCAATCTTTCGAGTTGATAAATTCATTTGGTCAAGTACTGAAAACGATTCAAAACTCCGCTTTAACGGAACCGATTGATATTTCAAATTTTGAGAATGGGGTATATTATTATAGGCTTTTCACAACTGATGACTTCATTCAAACAGGTAAATTCATTAAAAATTAGTAACAATAAAAAAATTATATGAAAAAGATAGGCAAAATAATCATCGTCGCTTTCCTTGTTATTTCCTCGAAATCACAAGCGCAATACTTCGGGAATCAAGGCTCTAGTTGGCATTTTTCAAAGGTGTATGTTGTTCCTAATCCATTATTTGAGGGATTCATCAATATCGCATCTGCTGGTGACACCACAATTCAAGGTAAATTATGTAATCGACTGCAGATCAATATGCCAATCATGTGTATGGATGGTCAAGGAACGAAATTCACGTATTATTCGAACGATTCGGTTTATTTCTATGAACCAGCTTATAATTCCTTTCAGCTGTTGTATTGCATGAATGTTTCCGTGGGCGATTCATGGTCCATTCGCGTACCTGACATGAATGATGAAGACACCATTTCCGTTCATGTCAATTCTATAGATAT
>CANHMH010000156.1 GCA_947461635.1 Flavobacteriales bacterium
AAGCCAGTGCTTAAGGGCGCCAAAAAAGGATCTCCGTATCCTAGAGGAATAGACGCTTTTGCATCCGTCAAGCGTTCCAATACTTGTTGACGCGCCCAATAAATGTCTGTTTCTTCAGTAAAAACAATGGTTACAACGCTGAGTCCGAAACGACTAAATGAGCGAATTTCCTCAATTCCAGGAGTCGTTACCATCGATTGTTCGACAGGAAACGTCACAAATCGCTCTATGTCTTCGGCACCTGAAGAGGGAGAAACAGTAACGATTTGAACTTGGTTATTGGTGATGTCCGGAACGGCATCGATTGGTAATTTTGATAGTGAGAAAAGTCCCCAAACAATGATTCCTAAAGTCAAAACAGCAACAATTAACTTGTTCTGAATCGACCAGTGAATGATTCGATTTAACATAAAAAAAGATTGAATGAACTAATTGAAAAAGATTGCAGTAAAACTGCGTCATCAATTAACCCAATTGAGGCGGATGCCAAATAGAATGAAAATCATTTGAAATAAATGAAATCACTTTACTATTGTTTTGGTTTTGTTCCACGAATACCTCTTCGTTGGTATGAACAACAGGAACTGGAGTTTCGAAATTTTCTGTAAAATAAATTGCTGCAACCTGAACAGTCGTTTTTAATGGAAGCTCTTGATGCTCCTTGTCGAAATCAGTAAATTTATTGAAATAGTGTTCTTGAATAAACGTAGAAAGCGTTGCTTCCTTAGTTTCAACTTTGTATTCTTGGTAGTGTTCAATGAATGCTGACGCATTTAACAATTGAATTCCTTGCCAATTTGGAGCAAGTGACAACATTGAAAAATACAGCATTAATAAAAAACTAATGAATCTCATTTCTCAAATGTACATCATTTTCGAATGAATGATTCACTCAGGTTTGGATTTAACACCTATTTAACAGACGATGCATCCTTAAATTGAAGCGGGAAATATGGATTCAACATGCTTTACTTAGTGAATTTCGATTAATTTTAGTGAAAATTATGAAAATGAAACGAAGCACTTTGTTACTGCCATTCCTTATTCTCCTAAGCAGTTTATCCTTTGGACAAGAGTCCGCCATTCATTGCGCAAAAAGAGACCATCAAATTCATGCCGTAAAGAGCGCCACTTTGAACCTTGGTCAAATCGCTGAAACAGAGAAATATGATGTGCATTTTTACCAATTGGAACTTAGCATGACGAATATCTCCACCAGTTTAAGTGGTAGCGGAAGTATTCACGCGAAAGCAAAACAACCTTTAGATAGTGCATTATTTGAATTGTTTTCGACCCTAAACATCACTCAAATTCGTGTAAACGGCTCGCCGATTGGCTATTCTCGCGTGGCGAGTGCGGTGAAAGTCCCTGTATATGCATTAGCAAATGAATCCTTTATTATTGAAGTGGATTACAATGGAACTCCACCCACAGCGCAAACAAATCCTTTAGGAGGAAGCGGTATGACTGCCGCAGCCTCTCCCTCATGGGGAAACAAAGTGGTTTGGTCACTTTCTGAACCATTTTCCGCTTTTGAATGGTTTCCATGTAAACAAAGTTTAACGGATAAAGCGGACTCTTGTGCGGTTTCCATCACCGTTCCGGACACCTGTAAAGCGGGATCTAATGGGATTTTGGAGCATGTTACCCCACTCGGAAATGGTCAAACGCGCTACGATTGGAAACACAGACATCCCATCGATTATTATTTGATTTCTGTTTCTGTTGCAAAGTATATAGAATACAACGTGTATGCCAATCCAGTTGGAGCTCCGAATCCAATTTTGATTCAAAATTACATCTACGACAATCCGGGCACTTTGCCAAATTTTCAAGCTGAGATTGACGAGACAGCAGATTTTATCGAATTGTATTATGATTTATATGGACCTTATCCGTTCGAAGATGAGAAATATGGACATTGCATGGCGCCGATTTCCGGTGGAATGGAACACCAAACAATGACAACCCAAGGTTTTTTCGAAAAAACACTGACCTCACATGAACTAGCTCACCAATGGTGGGGAGACAATGTAACATGTGCTTCCTGGTGCGACATATGGATCAATGAAGGATTTGCATCCTACAGTGAATATCTAATGCTCGAAAACCTATATCCGGGGGAACAAGGTCCATTCATGCAACAAGTTCACAACAGCATAATGAATCAAGCTGGTGGAAGCGTTTGGGTGTTAGATAGTTTAAATGAAAGTCGCATTTTCAGTGGACGATTGACTTACGATAAAGGGTCAGGAATTATTCATTCCCTTCGTTATCAAATCAACAACGACCTTCTATTCTTTGATGGCTTGCGTGCTTTTCAAGTAGCATTCAAGGACAGTACAGCAACCGGAATTGACTTTAAAAATTTCATGGAGAATTTTACGGGATTGGATTTAACTCCATTTTTCAATCAATGGTATTTTGGAGAGGGTTATCCCACCTACTCCGTTAAATGGAATCAAACTGGGAATGATGTAGCAATCGAAATTTCACACACAACTTCTATGTCGCAAGTGACACCGACCTTTACAAACGACATTGACTTACGCTTCATTCGTCAAGGACAAGCAGACACAATCATACGTTTTAACATCAACTCAAACACTGAGCATTTCAGCATTTATGATATAGGGACATTAACCGGTTCTATTGGCATCGATCCCAAAAATTGGATCATTAATAAAGTGGGCAGCATTACCGAGGATCCCAACCTGAACGTTGGCATGCAGTCAAGCATGGAAGTGAAAAACATGCACATTTACCCGAATCCAAGCAATGGAGAATTTACCGTTCAAAACATTCCTGCAAATGCCCGTTCTTTCGAGCTTTTTGATCAAGCAGGAAGATTTATTTTGACACAAAAAGTTACAAAAGAAGGACTAATTCGTCTAAATGATTTGTCCGACGGAACCTTTATTTTTAGCGTAGTTCTTTCAGATGGACATAGAAAAACTTCCATGATTCAAATAAAAAAATAGAAAATACGTTTTAGTCTTAATTTTAAACAACAACACATGAAAAAAGTGACCCTACTTGCAGCATTAGTATTAAGCTCAGCTGCCTTTTCTCAAAATTTAAAAATTAGTGAAATCCATATTTCCAGTGGATCTGGTTCAATGGGATCACAAAACGCAACCTTGGTTGATTTTGCTAAACTTGCCCCAAGCTCAACTATACTCGCAATGGACTTAAGTCAATTAACACCTTATAACTACATGTATTTCAATGGATTTGGAATGAATTCCGGCTCTAATTCTACTAGTCTACAATTAGGCTTGCAATGTGCTAAAATGCCGAAAATCACCTTTCGTGTTGGCTTGACCCATGTCAGTAATTACGGATTATTATCAGCACATGGTTCATTTTATGAGTCTGCGCCATATGACACTTTGACTTCGTCACAAACCGGACAACAAACCTATATTGATTCAAGCCATACAAAGTCATATGACATGAATTATTCCAATCAACAAATCCGTTTGGACGGTGCAATGATTTTCCGCATGTTCCCCGAAAAACGTTGGTCATTACACACTGGATTGGGAGCTTCCATTGGAATGAGTTATAGTGCAACGACCTCACTAAGATACTGGGAGTCATCAAGTATTAATAGTAACAATGGAGGTTATTATAACGAATCAGGAAAGAATGAAACATTCCAAAACAAAAATTCGTTGGGTGCTGCATTATATATTCCTTTCGGTGTTGACTTTTGTATTGGGAAAAAACGTGAATTTTGGATGCCATTCCATTTGTATTTGGAAACCAGACCAAGTTTAAACATAAATTCCATCAATGGAATTGGAGCTAGCTTTAGTCCAGGAATGAGTTCTGCCCTTGGACTTCGCGTGAAATTATAGTCCGATTAAACAATAATGATTCTAAATAAGAGCCTTCTTCACAAGAGAGGCTCTTTTTTTTGCCTTTTTATCCACAATTTCATTGGGGAATTGAAATGAAAAAGTAAATTTGTGACGCTTTAACAAACCTATTTTAAAATAGTTTGTTGCTAAACACAGAACCGGACAAAAACTGTTCCTATGCAAGAAATTTCTACAAGCGCTAATTACATTCCGCTCTTATTGCAAATAGTGGTTGCTGCCGCATTTGTCATCTTTACATTATTTGTGACACACAAATTAACTCCACGTATCAATTCTGAACGCAAGGACGAAAATTTTGAATGTGGAATTGAAGCTGAAGGAAACGCTCGTTTCCCAGTATCGGTAAGGTATTTCATGACCGCAATCTTATTTGTTTTATTCGATGTAGAAGTTATTTTCTTTTATCCGTACGCGGTGAATTTTTATGAATTAAAAATGGAGGGCTTACTCGCATTGATCATGTTTGTTGGGTTCTTCCTAGTTGGATTCTTATACATTAGACTTAAAGGTGCTTTAGAATGGGAAAAATAGACGACGTAGAAGTCATCAACGGTGAAGGTTATCAGTTGACGACATTGGACAAAGCCATTGGACTTGCGCGAGCGAATTCAGTATGGCCACTTCCATTTGCAACATCTTGTTGTGGAATTGAATTCATGGCAACGATGGGTAGTGCTTATGACTTATCTCGTTTCGG
>CANHMH010000157.1 GCA_947461635.1 Flavobacteriales bacterium
TGTAATCCAAGAGAGTTACCTGTGAAATAAATGGGGTTCTCACTATGAAAAGTGGGAAATAAAAATTCATCGCGAAAACGACATAAAGGATCTTGTTGATCCATTTTTCGTGCAAATTCCAAGCTGTTGTTAAAAACCATTTCCATCCTTTATTGTTACCTTTGTAGCACGACAAATATACGCAAGAAATGAAGATCGATCATTCCATTAACCGAAGCACATCTGAAAAACTATTTGAAGAATCTCAAACATACTTCCCAGGAGGTGTGAATTCTCCAGTTCGTGCATTTAAGTCAGTTGGGGGAACTCCGTTATTTATTGCAAAAGGCAATGGTGCAGAAATCTGGGATGAAGATGGAAATCAATTTATTGATTTTTGTGGAAGTTGGGGGCCGTTAATAAATGGGCATAATCACCCACATATTTTTCAATCCGTTGTGGACACCTTGCAAAACGGAGCAAGTTTTGGTGCGCCAACGCGAAAAGAAAGTGAATTAGCAAAATTTATCTTGGATCGAATTCCGTTTATTGACAAGTTGCGCTTTCTAAGTTCAGGCACGGAAGCAGTTATGTCCGCTATTCGCTTGGCTAGAGGATATACAAATAAAACGAAAATTGTGAAATTCGATGGTTGCTACCATGGACATGTCGACGCACTTTTGGTAAAAGCAGGAAGTGGATTAGTAACATTCGGAACCTCATCAAGTGCCGGAGTACCTGAAGCATTTGCAAACGAAACGATTGTCCTTCCATTGAATGACCTAGACGCGTTAAAAACGTGTTTCGAAGCGCTTTCCAACGAAATTGCTTGTGTGATCATCGAACCAATTCCTGCCAATAACGGTTTGCTTTTACAAGACTTAAGTTTTTTAACTTCCTTGCGTACTTTGTGCACAGAATTTGGCATTCTATTGATTTTTGACGAGGTCATTTCTGGTTTCCGTGTAGCGTTTGGTGGTGCCGCTGAACATTATAAGATTACTCCTGACATTGTTACTTATGGTAAAATCATGGGTGGAGGACTTCCGGTTGGAGCGTATGGCGCTAAGCGTGAGATCATGTCTTTTGTTTCTCCGGATGGTCCGGTTTATCAAGCGGGTACACTTTCTGGGAATCCTGTAGCGATGGCTGCTGGACTAGCACAATTGTCTCTTTGTGCACAAGAAAATTTCTATGAAGAACTAGAGAAAAAGACCTCAACGTTTGTCGAAGACATCAATACTTTTGCAAATACACATGCGTTACCAGTTGAATTAGTCAGTATCGGATCCATTTTTTGGTTTTCATTCAACGGGAAAAAACGAATTGCAGCGGCTGATCAAATCGATGCAGACATGACTTCCTTCAATAAATTACATCACTTTTTATTAAACAGGGGTGTTTATTTTGGGCCTTCCGGATATGAGGTTGGATTTATTTCAAGTGTGCATACTTTAGAACAATTAGCATTCGCTGCTGGAAAAATAAAAGAAGGGTTGAAAGCCATTTATCAATAATAGAGTTTAATGCCTAGCTTTACCGCATGATTTTAGTCACAGGAGCAACAGGATTATTGGGAAGTCACTTGTTAATTCAGTTGGCTGAGCAAGGAGAAACGTGTCGTGCCCTCTATCGAAACAAGGCTAAAATCAATGAGGTTCATGGGCTTTTTTGTTTTTACTTTCGTGAAACGGCAGAAGAAAAATGGCTTTCCATCGAATGGGTTCAAGGCGATTTACTAGACCTTTCATCTCTGGAAGAAGCGATGTCGGGAATAAGCCACGTGTACCATTGTGCAGCATTGGTTTCATTCTTTAAAGCCGACTTTGAAGCGTGCATTCAACAGAACCGAATTGCTACAGCAAATGTGGTGAACTTCTCCTTAAGAAATAAAGTGGAAAAACTATGTTATGTCAGTTCAACGGCTGCAGTTGGAGTCAATACAAAAGGTGCAAGTACAGAAGCAAACAAGTGGGAGCCCGGTTCAGAAGTAAGCGGTTATTCCGTTTCTAAATTTTTAGCCGAGAAAGAAGTTTGGCGTGGAATAGAAGAAGGATTAAATGCGGTCATTATAAATCCGTGTGTGATTTTTGGACCTGGAGATTGGAACAGTAGTTCATTGGCTATTTTTAAAGCAGCTAAAAAAGGAATGCCTTTTTATCCGCCTGGTTCCAATGCCATTGTTGATGCCAGAGATGTTGCAAATGCTATGATTCAATTGATGAAATCTACTATTTCAAAAGAACGTTTTTTATGTGTCGGTCCGAATTTGAGCTTCAAAGAATTATTCAGTAGACTAAGTGAAACGTTGGGTAAAAAATCTCCTCGTTATTCTTCTCCGAAATTCATCGCGTTGTTTTATGCATTAATCAATGAACTTCTCGGACACATCACCGGAAAAAGCAGTGGAATTAGCATTGAATCCGTCCATTCAGGTTATAAAACGATTAGCTATGATCGTTCAAAAATAGAAAAAGCGATCCCTATTCACTTTCACACATTGGATGAAACCATAGAAAATGTCTTGAAAGGAAGTGCTTATGTAAAAAACCGCCGCACATGATAAGTGAACGCTGGATTAGACTCATTTTATTAATCCTCTACATCGTTGGAGCGGTAGGCATGTTGATGCCTTCCACTAGAACATGGTTTGTGGAATTATCTGCACTAAATTTAGCGATTTCCTTCCTTGCCTTAATCGCAAGTAGAAAAACAAAGGCAACAACGTTTTTCATGTTTTTGTCAATCGCCTTCGTCATAGGAATTACTGTAGAATTAATTGGTGTGCACACCTCTTATTTGTTCGGATCGTATTATTATGGGGAAGGCTTAGGGTGGAAATGCTACGGTGTTCCACTTGTGATAGGTTTGAATTGGGGGATTTTAACAGTTACAAGCTCTGCCGTTATCAATCGGCTTCACTTAAATAAACATGTCGAAGCCATTTTAGCCAGCATTTTAATGGTGATTTTTGACTATATTTTAGAGCCCGTCGCTATAAAGCTAGATTATTGGCATTGGACGGAAGGGGAAATTCCTATTTACAATTTTATCTGTTGGTTGGGTGTTTCTTATTTACTCCAATTGATTTACCAACGCATGAGATTAGCTGAAGCGAACAAAGTTGCTGAATCCTTGTTTTTAATGATGTTCATATTTTTTACTCTTTTAACCTTTTAAATATGTATTGGTGGGGACCTTTTGTATTATTGGCTAGTTTCATGGGCATGGAATTCATGGCTTGGGCTACGCACAAGTTTGTCATGCATGGATTCATGTGGTATTTTCACAAAGATCATCACCAAGAAGAGCCTGGTTTTTTCGAACGAAATGATGTGTTTTTCTTGATTTATGCTGTTCCGTCTTGGTTATGTATCATGTTGGGGATGATGAATAACACCTATGTGGCTGTTTGGATTGGTTACGGCATCGCTGCATACGGGTTATGTTATTTTTTAATTCACGACGTATACATCCACAGACGATTTAAATGGTTACGCGACATAGATCATCCTTATTTCTATGCTATTCGAAAAGCACACAAAGTTCACCATAAACATTTAGGAAAGGAACACAGTGAAAGTTTTGGGATGTTATTTGTTTCTCCAAAATTTTACCAAGACGCACGTACTGCATTTTACCGTAAAAAAGGAAACTAATGAGCGCTTACGGCTGGGTCATCCTCTGTTCTTTTATCGGTCCCTTTTTTCTCAGTTTTGATAAGAAAGTAGCCTTTTTTCGATCTTGGCGCTATCTTTTCCCGAGCATACTCATTGTTGGAATTGGTTTTTTAATTTGGGATGAATTCTTTACGAGAATAGGCGTTTGGGGATTTACTCCGAAGTACCTTGCTGGAATTTACCTAGGTCATCTTCCTATTGAGGAAGTGTTGTTTTTCCTTGTTGTACCATACAACTGCATATTTATTTACTTGGTTCTCAAGGCCTATTTTCCCGAGATAAAAACAAGACTCATCCGGAGCATTTTCAAATGGACGATTGGATTGAGCTCGTTGTTGTTGGTTTTATTTTATGGTGGTATTCAACTCTTTTTTTCCACATTAGACCACTACAATTACTATACGATTTCAGCGGCATTCTTTAGTTTAGTATGGACACTCCTTGCACACAAAAAAGAATGGTATGGAGACTTTGCTCTTTCTTACATCGTCTGTTTGATTCCATTTTTTATCGTGAACGGAATCCTAACTGGTTCCATTACAGATGATCCAATTGTATGGTATTCAGAACAACACATCATTGGTTGGCGCATAGGAACCATTCCGTTTGAGGATTTGTTTTACAATTATGACCTATTACTTCCATTAGCCTGGATCTTTAACATCTTTCGTGGAAAGGAGCTGTAATCCGTTCTTTTTTTCAATAAGTGTTTTGTAAGACGAAAAAAAACTTTAAATTTGCCACCCCAAGCAGAAAATCAGAAATGATTTTAGTGTTGGAAGAAAACAGCGGTTTTCTAGGAATACATAAGCGAGAGTAGCTCAGTTGGTAGAGCACGACCTTGCCAAGGTCGGGGTCGCGGGTTCGAATCCCGTCTCCCGCTCGTCTATGCTCGAGTGGTGGAA
>CANHMH010000158.1 GCA_947461635.1 Flavobacteriales bacterium
ATTAAGTGTTGTGCAACGAAATTCGTTCCTTCTTGTTCGCCTTCATAGACAAGTTCCATTTTACCTGTAATGGATGGAATCATTCCGATCAAGTCACTGTAACGAATCGTTGTTTCTTTTTCGTTGTTCATCAACGCGCGACGTTCTGCCGTACTGATTAAATTCTCGTATGCGGTGATGCTCATACGTGCACTCACGCCACTTTTGTGATCGATGTATTCGCTTTCACGCGCTTCAAAGGCAATTTGTTCCAAGATATCTTTTGCCAATTCAGGTACATGTACATGACACGTACGATTGTCCAGTTTTTCTGATTCTTGTTGGGTGATTTTCTTCGCTGTTTGAATGTCCGCGGAGTAATGTGTGAGAATTTGAGAACCAATTCGGTCTTTCAATGGAGTTACAATGCTTCCACGATTGGTGTAATCTTCTGGATTGGCTGTAAAAACGAATTGTAAATCTAAAGGTAAACGCAGCTTGAATCCACGAATTTGGACATCGCCTTCTTCTAGGATGTTGAACAAAGCAACTTGAATACGCGCTTGTAAATCCGGCAACTCATTGATGACAAATAAACAACGATTCGCTCTTGGAATCATTCCGAAATGAATCACGCGTTCATCTGCGTAGCTTAATTTTAGGTTTGCTGCCTTGATGGGATCGATGTCCCCAATTAAATCGGCAATCGTTACGTCTGGTGTCGCGAGTTTCTCAAAAAATCGTTCCGATCGGTGAAACCAAGAAATGGGTGTGTTATCTCCGTGCTCAGCAACTAAGTCTCTCGCAAAACGACTGATCGGTTGAAAAGGATCATCGTTCATTTCACTTCCCGTCACATAAGGAATGTATTCGTCTAATAAATTCACCATCAAGCGCGCAATACGTGTTTTTCCTTGTCCACGTAGTCCCAATAAATTGATGTTGTGCTTGGATAAAATCGCGCGTTCCAATTGTGGAATCACCGTGTTTTCATATCCATGCATCCCTGGAAATGTCTCTTTCCCTTCTTTTAGTGCGGCAATTAAGTTGTCTCTTAATTCTGTTTTGATGCTTTTCGATTGATATCCAGCTGCTTTCAAGGCGCCAAATGTGGAGATGGAAGTGTTCATTTTGTTTTAGTTAATTCGTTTTTTTCTGTTGGTTTCGTAATCGTGAAAAATCATTTCACCAAGTCCTTTCAAACCGGTGAAAAATGCTTTTCCTTTGTTGGAAGCCGTAAATTGCTCGACAAAGGATTGTAAATACGGATCTTGAGCAATCATGAATGTCGTAATTGGAATGTGCATCTTTCTTGCTTGAGCTGCCATCGTGTAGCATTTCTCCACGATCATTTGATCCAGTCCATTGCTATTCTTATAATATTGTCCGTCTGGCATTCGCAAGCAACTTGGTTTTCCATCGGTAATCATGAAAATTTGTTTGTTTGTATTTCGTTTCCTGCGCAGGATGTCCATTGCTAATTCAAGTCCGGCAACGGTATTTGTATGGTACGGACCAACATTTAAATAGGGGAGGTCCTTGATTTTGATTGGCCAAGCGTCGTTACCGAAAACGATTACGTCCAAAGTGTCTTTTGGATAGGATGTGGTAATCAATTCAGCCAAAGCCATCGCCACTTTTTTCGCGGGAGTAATGCGGTCCTCACCGTATAAAATCATGCTGTGGCTGATGTCAATCATCAAAACGGTACTCATTTGCGATTTATGGTGGGTATCTTCAACAACTAAATCTTGCTCAGTTAGTCTAAATTCACCTGCACCGTGATTGATTTGAGCATTTTTTAAACTTTCGGTAATGGAAATGTTCTCCAAGGAATCGCCAAATTGAAAATCGCGAAACTCTCCGGTAGATTCGTCACCTTGTCCACTTTTTTTTGATTTATGATTTCCCACACCATTCTTTCGGATATTTCCAAAAATTTGGTCCATGGCATTTTTACGAAGGACACGTTCTGTTTTTGCTGTGATGGACAGTTGTCCATTTCCATCGGGTTGAATTTCTTCTCGTAGGTACCCTTTTTTCTTTAGGTCTTCGATGAAATCTTCCATGGTGTAATCTTCCGTGGTGAGATTGTATTCTTTATCGAGGATGTTTAACCAATCTAATGCTTCATCGACATCTCCAGAAGTATGTGTGATTAATTCACTAAAAACATCAAACAGTTTCTCGAATGGAGTTTGATTTGGTGCTTCAAATGGAGTAAATACATAACCTGATTTTCGCATGGAATGGATGTTTGTTATTTAACACGAAGAATCCAAAAAAGTTCAAAAGTTGAAAGCATTCTCAAAGAGAAAGTATCGTAGTAAAGAATTACTTTCGTTTTTTCAAATGGTGTAGGTAGAGTTGCTCTACTTTGTCACGTGCCCAAGGTGTTCTGCGAAGAAATACCAAACTCGATTTAACGGATGGATCGTGTTTGAAGCAATTGATGTTCACTTTAAAAGCTAAATGCTCCCAACCATAATTCTCCACCAATTCTTCTAATATGTTTGCTAATTTGACTCCGTGCAACGGATTATTAGGCTGGGGGATCGGATTTTGGTCTTGCATTCTCACTGTTTGATTGGATAAAGGTACGAATGTTAAAGATTGTCAGAGAAAAATAAGCACTATATTCTTTGAGTTAATTTTTCAATTTTAATGAAAATGGCATGTACATGATCTAAGCCATGATAAATGGTTGATTGTCCATAACCGAGCCAATGTGTATACTGAAGGATCAATCGGTACCGTTCTTCTGAATTACTTAAGTCCACTTCATCACTCGCATTAAAACACAGCGGTTGATGATGTGCAATGCGGTTTCGAAACTGCCTGATTTTATCCAAATCTTGATTAATCCTTTTCTGATTTGTTCCATTGGGCCGCGCAGAAAAAATCGTATGAATCTTTTGTCCACCAGCACGAAATGGTAAGCGGTCGAATAGGGTTGTCCAAAATCCAAAGGATAATTCGGAGATAAGTCGATCATGTGTGTATTGATGTTTAGCAAGGAGTTTTTGATAATGAGCTTCTATAATGGAAGCACTGCGAAGTCCATGGAAAGCTCCTCCATCGCGACTTTGTTGTAAAAGCCAATCGTTTTGTTGAAAGTGAGCCTTGTAGTGCGCATCAATTTTATTTCTCAAAGCAATTTCAAAGATGTGCATGATTCCAAACATGCGTTGAGATAAATAGATGTTGTAGCGATATAATAAAATTGTTTTTTGTCGGTCATGATTCATCGCTCGTGCAAAGCGACCAATTCTCGCAGGGGACAGTAATTGTTCAAACACTGGATACTTCATATGACCTTAACCAAAATTTTATAGAATTATTGTTTGACGTTTTTTTTTTTTTGAGTTTGTGTTTTTATTAAAATAAATATGTACATTTGTTATGTAATACCCTGTCGTCCCTGCGCAAGCAAACTTCAGGGTTTTGTTTTTTATAGACTTTTCCTTTTGTCTCAAAGTCCAAAGTGCTTTCATTTGTTGGCTTGATTTTTTTAAGATTTTATTACCTATTCATCAATATAAGGGCTTGAATTTTGTTATTTATTTTTGTTTTTAAACGGTTAATCTGTATTCACAATATTCAAGTTGTACAGGCAAACAAATTCTCTCTAACTTTGTTAAAATTATGATGATAGCAAAATTAACAGGCGTTGGTAAAGAGTATCAAGTTGGTGATCAAACCATCGTGGCCTTAAAACCAGTGGATTTAGAAATAAATGAAGGTGAATTAGTGCTCATCATAGGTCCATCAGGATCTGGTAAAACGACCTTGCTTTCCTTAATTGGTTGTGTGATTTATCCAAGTTATGGCGAATTAAGAGTCAATGACTTATTGGTAAACGAAATGTCCCAAAAACAATTAGCCTCTCTTCGTTTGAATTCTATTGGCTTTGTCTTTCAAAGTTTTAATTTAATTGCTCCTTTGAACGCTTTTGACAATGTGCTCATGCCCTTGCAATTGAAAGGGATTCCAAGTGCGCTTGCTAAGAATAAAGCAGAAGCGGCGCTTGATTTGGTAGGGATGCTAGATCGTAAAAAAAGTTTGCCGAAACAATTGTCCGGTGGACAACAACAGCGCGTAGCGATTGCACGAGCATTGGTGACTGATCCAAAATTGATTTTGTGTGATGAGCCAACAGCATCACTGGATGCTTCGTCCATCTCAACTGTGATGAACGAACTTGTCTCATTGGCAAGAAGTGGAAAAGGTGTTTGTGTAGTGACGCATGATCCTAGGTTAATTGCCTACGCAGACAGAGTGATTAAAGTCGATGGAGGTCAAGCTACAGAGATTTCTAAAGAAGGTTTAACGAATACGTTTTCAGTACATTAATTATGAAAAAATCAGCATTATTTTTATTACTTGTTGTCCTTGTTTCTGCCTGTGGTGGCAAAACAGAAGAGACAAAAAAGAAGAAGAAAGATTATAAATTGGGAAACATTGATCAATTAGTTGGAATCGCCCGAATTGAACCAGAAAGTAAAATTTGTCCAATCGGTTCTGAAATTCCTGGTCGTGTCGTTTCCATCTTGGTTTCTGAAGGAGAACCCGTAAAAAAAGG
>CANHMH010000159.1 GCA_947461635.1 Flavobacteriales bacterium
GAAACCAGAAAGTTTAATGATGAGTCATGGTTATAAACCTGAACTCAGTCAAGGCGCTGTAAAATGTCCTGTATTTCTAACATCCACATTTGTATTTCAAACAGCGGAAGAAGGAAAAGATTTTTTTGAGTTAGCTTATGGACATCGAAAATCAAGACCAAATGAAGAACTTGGATTGATTTACAGTAGAATAAATAATCCAAATTTAGAGATTTTAGAAGATCGACTCTCGCTTTGGGACAAGGCCGATGGTGCAGCGGTATTTGAATCTGGAATGAGTGCTATTTCGACGGTTCTCTTAGAATTTTTAAAGCCAGGTTCTTTGTTGTTGTACAGTGCTCCAGTTTATGGCGGAACGCACCATTTTATTCATCATGTACTGACAAAATTCGGAATTGAAAGCATCGAATTCGGAGTGAAAGATTCGAAAGAAGTCATCCTAGAAAAAATAAAGTCAAGTGGTAAAGGAAAAGATATAGGAGTGATTTACATTGAAACGCCTGCGAATCCAACCAACGATTTATTTGACATTTCAGAAGCCATCGATTTAGCGAAACAATTTTCGACGGAAACAAACAAAGTATATGTAGCCGTTGACAACACGTATTTGGGTCCAATTTGGCAAAAACCCTTAGAATTAGGAGCGGATATTGTCATGTATTCCGCAACAAAATACCTTGGTGGACACAGTGATTTAATTGCTGGAGCTGTACTAGGCAATGCAGAGGTAATCACCCGTGTAAAGACGCTAAGAACCTTCCTGGGAAATATGATTTCTCCTCACACCGCATGGATGTTATTGAGAAGTTTAGAGACCTTGCACATTCGCATGGCTCGTCAACAGTCCAATGCCCGAATCGTTGCTGATTACTTAAAGAATCATCCAAAAATTGAAAAGGTTTATTACCTTGGTTTGGAGGATGAATTGTCGCCTCGAACGAGAGAAATTTTCAAAAAACAATGTTTAGGTCCGGGTGCCATGATTAGTTTTGATGTAAAAGGTGGTGAAAAAGAGGCGTTTGAAATATTGAATCGTTTGAAATTAATCAAATTGGCCGTTAGTTTAGGGTCAACAGAAAGTTTAGCTGAGCATCCCGCGACGATGACACACGTGGACATTCCAGAAGAAGGAAAAAAACTCATGAATATCACGGAGAAAATGATTCGAATAAGTATTGGTGTCGAAGATCCTCAGGATCTAATAAATGATTTTAAACAAGCATTAACAGATAAGTAAGATGACGGAAGTTCAAAAACCAAAAAAATGGAAAATCATGTTGGTATCATGGTTATTTGTTTACCCACTGATAAACGTCATGTTTGCCCTCGTTTTTCCACTCGTAAAAGAACAGCATCAATTGGTAAAGACACTTGTGTTTACATTGATTCTCGTTCCAATTATGGGGATATTTTTACCAAAGATTCACAAGCGTTTTTGGACTTGGATTTGTAAATAATTCTGGACTTTGAAACTTAGGTTAACTTGCAAATCTAGAATTACGTTCATCTTTGTAGCATGGAAAAGAATTTAAAAGCACATTGGGAAACGGTTTATGAAACTAAAAGCCCACAAGAAGTGTCTTGGACACAAGAAATCCCTCAAATTTCGGTAGATTTTGTTTCGTCCTTTCCCTTGGAAAAATCAGCATCCATTATCGATGTTGGTGGTGGGGATAGTTTGTTAGTCGATCACCTGCTCGATTTGGGATATACGAATATTACTGTATTGGATATCTCTGCACACGCCATCGAACGTGCTAAATTACGCTTAGGTGAACGCGCTTCTTTGGTTCATTGGATTGTTTCGGATTTCAACGAATTTCAACCTGAGAATCCTTACGATTTATGGCATGATCGCGCTGCGTTTCACTTTTTGACAGCACCATCAGACATTCGTCGTTATGCAAGTTTGGTGTCAAATCACGCGAAAAACCTCGTTATCGGGACATTTTCTAAAGATGGACCTCTAAAATGCAGTGGATTAGAAATTACCCAGTACGACGAAGCAAGTTTGTGTAATTTATTTCATGCGGAAGGATTTGAGCGCATCGAAACCAAGCGAGAAGACCATCAAACACCGTTTGGTACGAGTCAAAACTTTGTGTTTGCGTCCTTTCGAAAATAAACACGTTACAAACTTGCTCTTAAAATAATGTTCGAAGGATTCGCAATGCATTGCTTCTTGCAGTTCATGACCATTTTAGCCATTGTTTTTCCCATAGCGTGAAAGTCTGTGGATATGGTAGTAATGCCATTTTCGATCACTTTTTTCAATGGAATTTCATTGTAGGAAATGATTCCAATCTGTTTTCCAATGGCGAGTTTTTTTGACTTAGCTAATTCAATGACTTCCACCAATTGATCATCGTTCGGTGTAATAAATACCGCTCCTTTTTGAATGTGCTTTTCTTCAACGGAATGAATGACTTCGTGAGGAAACTTAATTTCTTCGCAATATGACCGAAATCCTTCTATCATTCCTATAGGTTCCTTTGCTCCAGGAAAAATGAGGATTAATTTTCGGTAGTACTTTAAACGTGGATGCGCTTCCTTTAATCCCATTTTCATATCCGTGGAGAAATCTTGATATACAGCAGGATACTCCGCTAATGATTCATTGGTTTGATCCAATAAGTAGACTGCTTCCTTCGGTAATTTGGCAATGATTTCAGCTGTCCCCACTAAATTCGAGGGCATAATGATGTAATTGGAATACCTTCCTGCATTTTCACTGATTAATTTGTCGAACATCTGTAAATTGAAGTGATGAAAGAAAATATCGACCTCGGCACGCTTGTTTATTTCTTCATAAAAGCCATTGTATATCAATTCTTTAAATGAGTTTAATTCATCAAATAATAGAAATAGGTTCTGCTCGTGTTGGAATCCCAAACTTTTAACGAAATAACCTTTTCCAATGATGGAATAAACAACACCTCGCTTCTTCAATTCATCGTACGCTTGTAACACTGTATCGCGTGAAAGTCCATTTGCTAGAGCGATTTTATTGATGGACGGAAGTTTGTCGTTTAATTTCAAGCGTTTATCCGCCAATGCGCGTTCAATGCACAAGATGATTTGCTTGTACTTCGTTTGTGCGGAATGTGGATCAATTTTAATTAAAGGCATACACTAAATAAACTGGTAGCTAAAATACAACTAAACCGGTAGGTACTGGTATGCTTTAAAAAACTTTATTTTGTACTTTTCTCTTCGAATCCACCTGAAACATTAAAATGAATCCAGTTGAAATAAAAGAATTTGGACAACTACCTGATGGCCAAATGGTTTATTCCTATGTGTTAACGAATAAGCACGGCATGACGGTTGAGTTCATTTCCTACGGTGCGGTAATGCGTACGTGCGTTTTACCAGGAAATCAGGGTTTGGATATCGTTTTGGGCTTTGATTGTTTGGAAGATTACCTCGAATCAATGAACATGGAGAATCCACCGTACTTTGGTAGTATAGTTGGACGTTTCGCTGGTCGAATTCATCAAGGGATTTTTTTTCTAAATAACAAAGCTTATCAGCTAAGTAAAAATAACGGAGTAAATCATTTACATGGTGGAATCGATTCTTTTAGTCGTGCACTTTGGAAAGCGGAACCGCAATTATCCGAACAATCGATTACTTTGAAACATGTGAGTCCTGCAGGAACGGATGGCTATCCCGGTGAAGTAACGAGTACGCTCACCTATTCATTGACGGATGATAATGAATTGAAAATGAATTACAAAGCGGAATCCACAGAGGACACAATTATCAATGTCACGCAACACCATTATTGGAATTTAAGTGGACATAATCAATCGGTGGACAGTCAATCCATTCATTTAAATGCTACACATTTCTTAGGAAAGAACTTGGACAATATTCCAACTGGCAATTTCGAGCAATGGAGCGAAAAACCCATGCAGGAAGAATTGACGGCTGAATTGCGTTCAGGCTTGGATCATACATTCATCATTTCTGATCAATCGGAAATACAGGCATCTTTATCGCATCCAACAAACGGATGGAAAATGTTGGTGAAGTCTAATCAACCAGCAGCGCATCTCTTTATCGGTTGTGGATTGCCAGAAAATTTAAACGGAAAACATGGAGTCACCTATCATGCGACGAGTGGCGTTTGCTTTGAAATGCAAAACTTTCCAGATGCCCCCAATCATGAACATTTTCCATCAAGCGTGCTTCGAAAAGATGAAGTCTACGAAAATAATACGATCTTTCACTTTGTAAATCAAGACCATGTATAAACAATTGCTCCTTATTTTGCTACTTTCCATTGTTGGGATTTCGGCATCCTGTAAAGACAAAAACAAACCAAAACCTCCTACTCCACCTGTGGCAATTGATTATTTGGCTAAGGGTGGTGATGTTAGTTGGTTGCCGCAAATGGAAGCGACTGGATTTAAGTTCTTTGAGTCCGACGGAACCGAAACAGATTGTTTGGAAATCCTGAAAAACAGAGGGATGAACACCGTTCGTTTACGTGTATTTGTGAATCCGTCGAGTCATCCACAAAATGGACACTGTTCGAAAGAAGAAAC
>CANHMH010000160.1 GCA_947461635.1 Flavobacteriales bacterium
ATTCACTGAACGAATCGCTGCAGCAATCGCCATTGGAGAATTTGTCGCTATTTTTTGTGCGATTTCCTCGCATTTGGTCATTAATTCTGCTTGTTCAACCACGTGGTTTACCAATCCCCATTGTAAGGCTTCATCCGCTTTCAACATACCTGCTGTGAAGATGATTTCATTTGCTTTTCCTTTTCCAATGAGTTGCGGTAGTCTTTGTGTACCGCCATATCCTGGAATGACACCCAAAGAAACTTCCGGTAATCCCATGCGTGCGTTACTTGATGCAATGCGAATATGTGCCGCCATCGCTAATTCCAATCCTCCACCAAGTGCAAAGCCATTCACTGCGGCAATGACAGGTGTACTGAGGTTTTCAATGAAGTCAAATAACGTCGTTTGACCAGTAACGGCCAATTCTCCACCCTGAGAAATCGTAAAATCAGCAAATTCTTTGATGTCTGCTCCAGCAACAAATGCTTTTTCTCCTGAACCAGTTAATATGATTGCTCCAACGGATGAATCTTGATTGAACGCATCTAAAGCAGCATGCAGTTCTGCAATAGTGTCTTTATTCAAGGCATTTAACTGATTTGGACGATTAATCGTGATGTAACCAATGTGGTTTTTTACTTCGGCAAGGATAAGTTGATACATAAATTGAATTTGTTTGCTAAAATAGCGAGAAATTTTCGTTCGGTTTCTAGTGCGGAATGCTGATTCTAAAAGTTGTTCCTTTATCAAGTTCGGATGTCACGACAAACACCCTTCCTTTGTGGTATTCTTCGACGATGCGTTTCACTAAGGTGAGCCCAAGTCCCCAGCCACGTTTTTTAGTGGAATATCCAGGTTGAAAAATGGATTTGAATTGTTTAGCGGTTAAACCTTTTCCGGTATCAGTGATATCCACGTGCACCCATTCAGCTACTTCTTTAATATGAACGTGCAATTTTCCTACTCCACCCATAGCATCAACAGCATTTTTACAAATATTCTCAACCACCCATTCCATTAAGGAACGGTTGTGCAGGACAATCATTGGACGTTGTCCCTCAACGGTAAATTGGATATCAATTTTATCGGAAAGACGTGCTTTGAGGTAATTTAAATTGTTTTCAATCGTAAAAACAAAGTCTTCTTCTACCAATTTAGCTCCAGATCCAATTTTGGAGAAACGATCAGTGATTTTTTCTAAACGCTGCAAGTCCTTTTGCATTTCCCTAGGAACCATTGGATCCACATCTTCATTCTCTAAGTAACTTACCCAAGCCATTAAGGAGGATAGGGGAGTGCCGAGTTGGTGTGCAGTTTCTTTTGCGAGTCCAGCCCAAACTTGATTCTGTTCAGCTTTTCGATAGGTTGAAAACAACAGATAGCCGATGATGACGATTAATCCAACCACGCCAAATTGAATGTATGGAAGCCAAATGAGTTGCTTGACTTCTGGACTATCACTGAAATATAGTACTTTTTCTCCTTCACCAAAATTGATGCGAATCGGCTCGTTTTGTGCTTTTAGATTGGAAATCGTCTTGGCAAGTTGTGCAGGATTGAGTTCCTTCTTGGGTAAATTGCTCGAAATCACCTTTTGTTCTTTGACATCGTAGAACAATACCGGAATTAAGTTGGATTGATTCCCTAAATCTCGATTAAAGGAAGTGATAAGAGAATCGCTTTGTTTTTGCAAACGCAAATATTCCTGCGATTCACCATAGAGAAAGGACATATACATATCACCAAAGACATTGATTTTGAATTCATGACCTTCAAGCTTCCATTTTTTTGCAAGAGCTAAGATTTCGTCTTCGTGATTTTTATCGTTAAATGAAGTATCTAAGTTTCTGAATTGAGCAAGTGTTCCGTCATCGTTTAATAAAATGACGGGGATGTCCTTGTTGGACTCAATAATGTTTAAGGTGAAGGCTAAATCTTGGTTAACAGATAAATCGGATGGATTCAATAAGGTTTTTTGTGCTTCAACGACCAACTCAATTTTTTCGCGTTCTTTTTCACGTAAGGATTTAAAAATACGTGCGTTGAGTTCCACCAATTCCACTTTCTTTTTGAGTGCGCTTGCCCATTCTTTGGCTTTAGAGCGCTCGCGTTCAGCTATTTTTTGAATCATTTGATTGGACACAAACAAAGATGCTCCTATGATCAGGAGTGAAACGAAAATCAGTACAACTTTCCAGCGTTGTTTGGCAGAATATATGTCCATTGGAGACGAATTTAAGGAGATTTAGCTTCTTTAACGCACGCTTTCGCAACTTAGTATGCGAGATTCGATGATTTCGCAAATGCGCTGATGGTCAAAATACCCTTGAAATGCATTAGCGTCAAATTTTTCACGGTCGATTTCGATTATTTTTTCCATCGCCAGTGCAAAAGATGATGGATTTCCCGGTTCAACTAAAATTCCAAGTGGAAACTGCTGCAACAATTCCTGAGATCCGCCGGAATTTGCCGCAATTACGGGCGTACGATGAGCAAGAGCTTCGATGGTGCTCATCCCGAACGTTTCAAAGTCCGAAGCCATGATAAGTGCATCGATAGCGTGGTAATAAGGACTCGTTTCAGAATGAAAACCGCAAAAGTGTATCCGATCTTCTAGTTTTTTTTCCTGGATGAGCTGTTTAAGTTCACTTAAATAAGAATCCGGAGAATCTGGTGTTTCTTCACCAATAATGAGTAATTGGTAATCTGTACTTTGCAGTTGATGTAAGGCTAAAATGGACAATTCGATTCTTTTTTTACGATCAATTCTCCCAATCATACCGAAAATCACTTTGTCCGATGGTAAATTCAGTTGCTGCCGCGCTTCGCGTTTAGTGATAGGTAAAGTTTGACTAAAATCCAATGCAGATGGAATGACAAGCACTTTATTCGGATCAATACGTGTTGACGAAAGCACCTTTTTCCTCATGTATTCGAGCGAACAGACCCACGAACTCAAAAAGGAGTAACGGATAGTTCGATAAAGTTGTTGTTTTTGATCTTGGAACATCAGCTCCATAAAAAAATGAATGTGTATTCGTTTAAAGGAGAAGAAAGCAATACTTGCGCCTAGGCTGATGTCAGAGGTATTTCGGATGAACACTTCTTTCACTCCTCGTTTTTTTAAACGTTTTACTAGCCGCCAAGCACTTAAAAAGGCGTAATGTCTTGCAGGTTTTCGAATGCTGATGACAGAAAGCTGCGCTTCTATTCCTGCTTTTTCAAGCGGGGAGTTTTTTGTGCAGACGAGTGTTATTTCATGTCCTCTTGCTTGCATCCAAAGCGCATTTCGAAGATGATTCATCTCCAATCCACCCCAACCGCGGGAAGTACATAAATAAGCAAGGTGTAATTTTGGTGTCAAAACGTAATTTCGAGGACGAATATAGATAAAACGATTAATTTTGTTCGATGATAAAAAATCTTTTAAAAAATCCGCTTGCCGTTTTTGCGCTGACATTTGTTGTCTTCGCGATACCCTTATTTTTCTTTAACATTAGTATTTTCGACGGGGAAATCATCGTCATGCAAGGCACAAAAGAAATCGGCTTACCAATCAAACTAAGTTTGTCCTACTTTATAGGTATCGGAATAAATCCAGAGGACCTCAAAGACATTGAAGGATTTCATTTAGTGTCAAAAGGATATTTTCTAGCCGCATGTTTATTGATCGGTTTTCCTTCTCTTATGGCGTATCGATCCTACATTGCCAATAGGGTAGCGTCAAAATAAATCGACTATACCTTAAAAATATAGCTGCTAAAATCGATTGTGTTAGGAAATACTACAAGCACTTTGTTCTGCCACCATCCACTGGTAAATTAATCCCATTGATGTAGGATGCCTCTGTAGATGCTAAAAAGCAAACTGCAGCTGCCACTTCTTCTGGTTCAGCGATGCGATTCATGGGTGTTTCACCGCCCATTTCTTCAAATATTTCGGCAACTGTCTGACCCGTCTTCCCTGATTTTACACCAGCAATCTCTGTAAGACGTGAAGTGTTGGTTGCTCCAGGTAACACGTTATTCACTGTAATTCCGTATTGACCAAGTTCCCCTGCAAGCGTTTTACTCCAATTCGCAACAGCGCCACGAATGGTATTCGACACTCCTAAATTTGGCAAAGGTTGTTTCACGGATGTAGAGATAATATTGATGATGCGTCCGAATCCATCCGCGATCATACCTGGATTTACTGCTTGCATCAAAATATGGTTGCAAATCAAGTGTTGATTAAACGTGTTGATGAATTCTTCTGGAGTAGCATCCTTGATTAATCCACCTTTTGGTCCGCCGGTGTTGTTAACCAAAACATGTACACGATTTCCGGCATTAACGAACGTTTCGATAACTGTTTTTACACCACTAGGATTTGAAAAATCAGCTATTAAAAATTGATGTTGTTGTCCTTGACTAACATCTAATTTTGAAATGGCAGAAGTTAATTTCTCCACATTTCGAGCCATTAAAACTAAATTATATCCATTTTTTGCCAGTTGACTTGCCACCGCAAAACCTATCCCTTGTGTGCTTCCACAAACCAAAGCC
>CANHMH010000161.1 GCA_947461635.1 Flavobacteriales bacterium
CAGCTAAAAGGAAAAGCGTTTGTGACATCGATGTAGATTAATCCAGATTCGACGTGTGTCTGCGCATCATTTTGTTTAAGGTTAATATCAAAGGTATCGCGTAAGGTAAGTCCATCTAAACAAAGTTTTAACTGAAGTTGCGCACTCGCTTTCACTTTGATTCGACTATTCGGAAAGGCTTCGTCGTTTCCTGCGGATGTATTTCCCCAAGGATTCAATTGTACTTCATAAGATGCCTCATTTGCTGCTCCAAGATTTTCCAGAAAAGATTCTAAATTGGAATTCACTGGATCAAATGAAAGTTCTTGTGAATTTGATTGAAGAGAGGACCATGATCCAACCGCTGGAGAAATATAAAAACTTGGTCCAATTTGAGGTGAGGTCAATGATACCGTATTTCCTAACTGATTGGTGTTTTTCAAGAAATGTAGTTGTCCACGAACCGGAACTTTAATTCCGTTTTCAATGCTTATTTGCAAGGCTGTTTCGGGTAAATCCAAAGTTCCTTCAGTGATTTTGCTCAGGAAATCAATATTGAAGTCTGCGACATCTGAAAACACTTTCGATCCAAAATAGCCTTTTGCATAATCAACTTTGATGTCTGTTAGACTTGCTTCAAATTTAAAATCATAAGCGGAACTGATGGATACTGGAACACCATTGGGATCTGTCGTTAAACTTAACTTCGTTTGAAGAACGTTGTATTCCAATCCACTCACTCCGCGCAAGTCGATTTGATAATTACTTAATTCCAACCATTCTTCTTTCACCGTTGGATTTGCCACTGAACCTGCATCCACACTATAGTTTTGTTCGAACATCACACCGTTTTGCGTCACGCCAGGCATTTGAACTTTAAATAAGACTTTGGTTCCAAGCGGATTGTACACTTTTACTTTCACTCGTCCATCTTTGACACGAATCGTCTTCAATTGAATGTCATCTAAATCCACTGAATGTTCTTCGATGGCATTCACAAAAGTCGTTCCCGGAGGAATGTTATTCAAGGTGATGATTGGAGAGAAAAGCTGGGTTACAGATGTATCTGGAATTTTAATAAGATCAGAAAGTCCGATATCCAACAAGGTTCGCGTTACATCAATCTCAATTTCTCCATTTGTTTCCGTCAAGGTGGAATCATTCACCCAATTTTTCAAGGATAAAGTATCGTGAATCAATGGTGCTTCCACATCGATATTCCAAGCTGTTTCTTCCTTTTTACAGGAAACAAGTCCTATCAAGAAACAAAGTACAATCGTTTTTTTCATCGTTATATTCGTTCAATTACCGCTGCATATCCTTGACCAACTCCAATACACATGGTCACCAACGCATAACGTTTGTTTGTCGCATTTAATTGTCTGGCAGCAGTTAAAAGTAATCGTGCACCAGACATTCCAAGTGGATGACCCAAAGAGATCGCTCCTCCCATTGGATTAATACGTGGATCATTATCTGCCAATCCTAAGTTTCTTGTACAAGCCAATACTTGCGCCGCAAATGCTTCGTTGATTTCAATGATATCCATTTGATCGAGTGTCAGTCCAGCACGACTTAACGCTTTTTGAGATGCTAATACTGGTCCAATCCCCATAATTCTAGGCTCCACACCAGCTACCGCTGCTGAAACCATTCGAACCATTGGTTTTAGGCCATGAACTTTCAATCCATCTTCGCTTGCCATCAGTAAAGCTGCAGCTCCATCGTTTAATCCGGAAGCATTTCCAGCAGTTACGGATCCATCTTTTTTAAATGCTGGACGAAGTCCGGCTAAACTTTCAATGGTTGTCGATGGACGTGCAAATTCATCCGTTGCAATTATTTTCGGTTCACCTTTGCGTTGTGGAATCGATACCGGTGTGATTTCACCTTCTAAGTATCCACTTGCTGTTGCTTTTGCCGTTTTTTCTTGCGACCAACACGCGAACGCATCTTGATCCTCACGGCTAATATTGAATTGTTCTGCTAAATTTTCGGCAGTCATTCCCATGGAATCTACGCCATAAATCGCTTCCATTTTTGGATTGATAAAACGCCATCCGAAAGAAGAATCAAACATTTGTGCGTCGCGTCCAAATGCGCTACTCGTTTTTGAAATCACCCAAGGTCCACGCGTCATGTGTTCTACTCCACCCGCAATGTATAAGTCACCTGCTCCATCTTTCATCGCACGTCCAGCGTTTACTGCTGCCGCTAATCCAGATGCACAAAGTCGGTTCACTGTCTCTCCAGCTACTTCTTGTGGAAGACCTGCCAACAACGAAGCCATTCGCGCTACGTTACGGTTATCTTCACCCGCTTGATTGGCACAACCAAGAATGACATCTTCAATTTTCGTTAAATCCAAGTTTGGATGTCTGTCCACCAATGCTTTTAAGGCGTGTGCTGCTAAATCGTCCGCACGTACTGGCGCCAAACTCCCTCCAAAACTTCCGATCGGCGTACGAATTCCGTCCACCAAGTATACTTCTTTTGACATGTATTTTAATGTTTTACCAAAGATAAAGGAAAAAGCAGGAAAGTGAGCGGGACAATTCAATTGTTTTATGGATTCGGTGTTTAAATTTCAAGGTAAAAACGTTCCGCTCAAAGCGAATTATTCCTAAGTTCGCAAGACAAACACACGGATAGAAAATAAGGTCATGCAAGATTCCACCTATACATTTCATGCGCTTTCAGCTGCAGAATTCAGTTTTTTCGAAGCACTTTTAGGTGCGAATGCCATACATACACAAGAACAATTAATCGCCTACGGTCACGACGAAACGGAGGACTTATCCTTTCCTCCTAGTCTTGTTGTACGTCCAGAAAACACCGAAGAAATCTCCAAAATCATGGCGTATTGCCACGAACATGGAATTCCCGTGACACCAGCCGGAGCACGAACTGGATTAAGTGGTGGTGCGCTTCCGATTCACGGAGGGATTTTGCTTTCCATGGAGAAATTCAACCGCATTTTACACATTGATGAGAAAAATCATCAAGTCACGACAGAACCGGGAGTCATCACGCAGGTCTTACAAGACGCCGTAAAGGAAAAAGGATTGTTTTATCCACCTGATCCAGCAAGTAAAGGATCTTGTTTTATCGGTGGTAACGTTTCAGAGAATTCCGGTGGACCAAAAGCCGTGAAGTATGGCGTGACCAAGGATTACGTCTTGAATTTAGAAATCGTTCTTCCAACCGGAGAAATCATTTGGACAGGCGCAAACGTATTGAAAAACGCGACGGGTTATAACTTAACGCAACTCATCGTCGGATCTGAAGGAACCTTAGGTATCATTACCAAAATTGTCTTGAAGTTGATTCCACATCCCACACACGATTTATTAATGTTGGTTCCGTTTTTCGACGCACAGAAAGCCTGTGAAGCGGTCGCTGCAATTTTCGAAGCAGGAATCACACCGAGTGGATTAGAGTTCATGGAGCGAGACGCGTTGACATGGACACAAGCCTTTACCGGAGAAACTTCGATTCCTGTGGCGGATAATCATCAAGCGCATTTGATCATTGAAGTGGATGGATTTGATCCAGATCAATTGATGCAGGAATGTGAAAAGATTTTAGGAGTACTCGAAGGATTCGAAACAGATGAAATCCTCTTCGCGGATTCGGATGCACAGAAAAATACACTTTGGAGTTTGCGACGAAAAGCTGGAGAAGCAGTGAAAGCACAGTCCATTTACAAAGAAGAAGACACGGTTGTCCCACGTTACGCCTTGCCCCAACTACTTTTCCACGTAAAAGAAATCGGTAAGAAATATGGTTTTCATTCCGTTTGCTACGGTCACGCCGGGGACGGGAATTTACACGTAAACATTATCAAAGGCGACTTGAGCGATGAACAATGGAACAACGAATTACCAATAGCGATTCGTGAATTATTCACTGAAGTCATCAAACTTGGCGGTACAATTTCAGGCGAACACGGCATCGGACTTGTACAGAAATCCTACATGGATCTTGCTTTTCCGGAGGTGACCTTAAACTTAATGCGAAATATTAAACAAGTCTTTGATCCGAAGGGGATTTTGAATCCTGGGAAGGTTTTTTAATGTGCTAATTATCTAATTTGCTAATGTTCCAATGTGCTAATTTGCTAATGGATTAATGTGCTAATTATCTAATGTGCTAATGTTACAATGTGCTAATGGACTAATGTGCTAATTTGCTAATGGGCTAATTGGCAATTAATTAGTTCATCCATTTAAGGTTTCGGGAATAGAGTAAAACCCAGATTCCACCGTAGATGGTGTTTAAGACAATGATAAATGTTGGAACGTCTTTCGGTGCGGTAAAGAAATAACTTTGAAAAATGTACAAAAAGCAATAGCCAACATATAAGTGAAATCCGATTTTTCTTCCAATGAACATGAGGTATACCGCTGATAACGCAAATAATGCCATCATCAATATGAGTGCATTATACATGGTGAAATTGGCGAACATATTATTGGAAAGTATTTCCATTTTCGTTAAAATATCAGACCAATAAGAC
>CANHMH010000162.1 GCA_947461635.1 Flavobacteriales bacterium
ATGTCCGCGTATTTTGAAGCGTGGAAATTTAAACATCCACAACCTGAGGACATGCGCAAAATCATGGAAGCAACAAGTGGAAAAGACCTTTCTTGGTTATTCGAGGATTTAATCCAAACAACGAATCACATTGATTATAAGCTAAAAAATGTAGGGATTGGAAAACAAGGTGCTGTGGTTCGTGTCAAAAATGTTGGCCAGGTTAATGGTCCAATTGAAGTGAACATTTATGCAATGGATAAACTTGTAGAAACACATTGGTTAGAACCTGGTCAAACATCAGTGACTTTAAAAACTCCGTTCAAGGACATTCAAAAAGTGATCATCGATGAGTCCAAAGACATTCCAGAATTGAACCGCAATAACAATACGTGGAGAGCAAATACACTTCTTCATAAAGTCGAGCCAATCAAACAAGAGTTCTTATTCAGTGACAATGAAGCGGATCACAATAGTTTACGTTGGTTACCGATGTTAGGAGGAAACGTGTATGATGGATTTATGCTAGGGGCAACGTTCCACAACTTGGGACTTCCTTTCCAAAAGTTTAGTTATGTGTTGACCCCAATGTTTGGTTTCTACAGTAAAAAACCCATTGGAATGGCTGAATTCTCCTATACGATTCTCCCTAAAAAAGGATTGAAAGTGGAACGCCTTGGGCTTTCCGTTAAATCCTTCTCGAGAAACAGTTATTCAGGAGAAAATTTTGTCGCTTTGACACCGTATTGGTCGGCAACGATAGGAAACCGTAAAAACCGCAGTAAGATTAGTCAGGATGTTCTCGTGAAGGGACTCTACGGATTAAAAACGTCTGAATTCGGTGACAATGAGACCGGAGCAATGGCGCAATACGCGTTTCAATATGCAAATCCAGATCACCAATTTGGCGTAAAATTCAGAGCTGAATACGTGAACGGAGAACAAGTACAAGTTGGACGCGTTTCCATTGCTGCAAAATACGATTGGCGTTACTTGAAAAACAAAATGGAACGAAAGTTGGAATTACGCGCGTTTTTTGGAAGCAATGTGCTGTACAATCATTCCTTATTTCCCATTCAAATTTATTCCGATCGTTATAGCTTAAGCATGAGTGGTGGACGCGGAAACCAAGATTTATTCTACGAAGAATACAATTTTGCCCGCAACGATGTTTCTGGTTTCTGGTCGCAACAGCGCATGGAGAACTACGGAAATTTTAAAAGCACCAGTAATTTTGGAGTGACATCCAAATGGTTGGGAAGTGTAAACATGTATTTCCAACTACCGATTAAACCAAATTTATTTGGCGTTTTCGCTGATTATGGAGCATTCTCAAATGGTACTTCGATTCAAACGGCTTACAACGCTGGATTAGGTGTTCGATTGACGAATGTACTAAGTGTTTATTTTCCATTAGTGCGAAGTACAAACATGGGCTCACTTTGGACTAATTACTCGAATGAAATTCGTTTTAGTTTAAAACTCAATCTGTTGAATTCAATGAATCTATTTACACGATTTAAATAATATTTTATGTCTGATCAAAAAGTCTCTTTCGGCAAATTATTTTGGCCAAGTTTTGTTGCGGTAATGAGTGCCGGACTCGTTTCTTTATTTCTATTCTTTCTTGTTCTAGGGGGTGTTATCGGATCATTTGGGGATTTTGGTCCTGAGCCCTTGGCAATTAAGAATTCAACCATTCTCCAATTGAATTTGACTGGTGAATTGAAAGACAAAAGTGACGAGTCTTTCGATGTGGCAAGTTTTCAGGTGGACCGAACTGTTGGACTACCAGATTTATTATATGGAATTGAAAAGGCTAAAACAGATCCAAAAATCAAAGGGATTTATTTAGAACTAGGCTCACTTACCTGCGGACTAGCGAGCGCGAAAGAATTACACGATGCCATTAAAGACTTTCAGAAAAGCGGAAAATTTGCTGTAGCATATTTATCAGGTGAATACGTATCTCAAACCGCATATTACATCAGTTCTGCGGCTAAAGAAGTGTACGGATTCCCTTCAACGACAATGGAATTTACAGGTGTTGGTGTTCAAGTGATGTTCTTTAAGAATTTATTGGATAATCTGAACATTGAAGTGGACATTGTACGCGGAAATAACAACGATTTTAAAAGTGCAGTAGAACCCTTCTTTCGCACAAACATGAGTGATTCTAGCCGTCTACAAACGCAAACGTTTTTAGGTACGATGTGGAGAACAATGCGCAATGACATTTCACTGAACAAAGGAATCGATACAGCGGTCATTGACAATCACGTTGACTCATTACACATCTTGGACTGTGAATCAGCGTATAAGGCCAAATTAATCACTGGTTTACGCTATCGAGATGAATTCATGGGCTTATTGAAGAAAAAGTTAAACATGGATCAGGATGAAGAATTAGAAATTCAATCCATGGAAAAATATGCCTTGAAAGCTTTTGCAGATCGACAATTATTGGTCAAACGTCAACGTCCAAACGTTGCGGTGATTTTAGCTGAAGGAGATGTCGTTACAAGTGGTGAAGGACTTTCTTCTGCAAAGATTTGTAAGTTGTTTCAAAAAGTAAGAAACGACAAGAACATTTCTGTGGTGGTTTTCCGTATCAACAGTCCTGGAGGAAGTGCACTTGCAAGTGAAGAAATCTGGAGAGAAGTTTCCATGACACAAAAGAAGAAAAAAGTCATCGTTTCCATGGGAGATGTGGCTGCCTCAGGTGGATATTACATTGCAACACCTGCGGAACGCATTTTCGCGGAACCAACTACAATCACAGGTTCCATCGGTGTGTTCGGGATGATTCCGTACACGGGGAAATTCATGGAGAATAAATTGGGAATCACCTTTGACCGTGTACGTACCAATCAGCATTCCTTGACTTCATTGAACACGAAGTTAACGCCAGAAGAATTGGCAATCATTCAAGCTCAAGTGGATAAAATCTACACGCAATTTTTAACACGTGTCTCTACAGGTCGCAAACTTAAAATGGAAAAAGTAGCGATTATAGCACGTGGCAGAGTGTGGAGTGGGGAAGATGCACTTCGCATCGGACTTGTAGATGAACTCGGTGGCTTGTCCAAAGCAATTGCGTATGCATGCAAAGGGGAGTCAGCTCCGAAAGTCATTTACTACCCAATTGCACAGAAAAACACACTTTCTGAAATTGCTGAAATGATCGAGCAACAACAAGAAGATGAGGAAAATTCCGTGAAAATGGATGTTGCGATTCCAGTTGAATTAAAAGCCATCTATGCACGTATCAAGAAAATCGAAAGCATGGCTGGAATTCAGATGCGTATGCCTTTTGAGTATGTGATGGAGTAATTTAGTTTCGTTTGCGGTTTGTCGATGTCCGTTTTCCGTTATCCGTTCACTGATCAGCCTTGGCGAATTAGTCACTAAAAACTATATATGAGTCTTGTTAATTCTTTTGTCAATCAAATTGGTCGTGAGTTAGGACGTGACGCTTATCGTTCAGTCATGTACTCATCAGCTGGACTTAAACGAAAACCACGCATTGACGAATTAGAAGCACCTATTTTTGATCAAGTGACCAACTTTGAATTGTTAGAGAGTGATGAAGATACTTTTCGACATTTAACGAATCTAGTTGAAAAAGCTGAAAACACCGACGATGAAGATTTTGAATGGAATGAATTATTCTATGAGCTAGATAATAAAATTGATTTTTGCAAGGCTAATTTACCTTCAGAATTTCATGAGCAACTGGAAAAATTGGATGAAATCAATGCCAATAACTATCAGTACGTGAAATCAAAACATATCAATTATGTTGATTCGGTCATTCTGCATTTTGAAAGCACGGCGAGTGCTTTATCTCAAAAGAATTTGTCAATAGCCACAATTTTAACCGTTTTTGGCTTGCGGCCAAGTTTTATGGGGGAGAAGTTCATTTATACCCTCATTAATATGCTGTACATTTTTATTTTGGGAACAGTGTGCTTTAATGGTTGGATGACTTATAAATATCCTACTTTGTTTAACGGAAATTTACCGAAGGAAACCCCAGCAGATATTTCACTGATACAAACAATGGGTCAAGTGCTTATTGGAATTTCAATAGGATTTTATTTACTGTACTTTTTCATGGGACTGCGTAAAATTTCAGAATACAAACAAGAAATTCAGAAGAATATCGACTCTAAAATCAAGTTTGAAACGTACAAGGCTGAATTATTGAAGTAAAGTGTATCTTAAACCGTTTTCCGAGTACCGTTTTCCGATGTTCGTTTTTCCTTTACCGTTTTCCGATCAACTTAAGCTAGACTGATCTTTCCTTTCGTGTTAAACACTACATTCAATACAAACTCGGATACTTCGCCGGTTCTGCCTCATGCATCATCGCGTACACTTTTTCAATGATGTCATCGATGCTTGGTTTAGAGAAGTAATCACCGTCGGAACCGTAGGCTGGACGATGGTCTTTTGAACTCAAGGTTTCCGGTGCAGAGTCAAGGTG
>CANHMH010000163.1 GCA_947461635.1 Flavobacteriales bacterium
ATGGTCGTCCAATTGCAACACCTTGCGTAATTAAATCGTCAAATACATATACTCCTTCTCCGTTTAATAAACCGCGGTAAGCGAAGTTAGGAATTTGGTCATTTCCTGAAACACCGTAGCTGATGCGAAGTTTCGCGTAGTCGATGAATTTCACTTTGAAGAAAGATTCTTCTGACATCAACCAACCTGCTGACGCTGTTGGAAAAATACCGTAACGACTATTCGCTCCAAACTTGCTTGATCCGTCACGTCTTACGATACCGGAGAACATATATTTTTCTTTGTAGCTGTATTCCGCACGTAAGAACGAAGAAACTAAACGCTCAGTAAACTCCCATGACCCTACATTGTTTAAGAAACCACCTTGAGCCGTGTTCGCTGAAATGTCTGCATATGCAACGGAATTATTTGGGATTCCAAATGCAGTACCGTTTATAGAACTTCCTTCTCTTTGGAAGATAGAAATTCCCGCTGTTCCTTTGATTTTGTGTACTTCAGAGAATGTTCTTTCGTAGTTCAAGAAGCTTTCGTACGTTAAATCAACAAATGTAGAACGATCTTCGTAAACAGCTGCTCCGCGGTCGATTTCTACACCCGGTGCAAGTTCTACCGTTGGAGATTCAAGATCGTCGTTAAGTGCTGTATTCGCATATTTTCCGTCACCATACCAAACAAGTGGGGAGAATACTTTTCCATCCACAAACGCAACATTGTAGTTGAAACGATTAGTGAAGGATAAATGGTCATTGAAGGTATAAACAAACTCCTCTTTTCCAACAATTTTGTTAGCTGTGTTCCAATTGTATTGGTTTTGCATTTGCGCAATTGGATTAATGATGTCACTCACTTCTTCCATGTAGGAGAATTGCCCATTTGGTTTGCGAATTGGAACATTCGGGAATGCGTTTATGGTGTTGTATAAAACAGATCCGATTCCGTTTTCAGGCAAGGTACTGCGCGCATCGTTGGAATAAAGTAATACAGAGTTCAATTTTAGTTTTGAGGACATATCCGTACTGAAGTTCAAACGTGCATTGTAACGAGAGAAATTCGATTTAGGTCCACCAACGATACCGTCTTGATTAAAGTATCCAAGAGCAATAGAATAACGTGTATTCATTGTTCCGCCACTGATACTTAAATTGTGACTTTGAATGGGAGCTGTTTGAAAAACAGAATCTTGCCAAGGCGTTCCAATACCCAAGTTTGTGTTGTTGAAAGGCATGTCTTGTCCACCCATGGCAAACATTTCATTTTTGATGACAGCATATTCTTGAGCGCTCAATAAATCTAGTTTTCTAGATGTTTGCTGCTGACCCCAATACGCGTTGTATTCTACTTGAGGCTTGCTATTGATGTTTCCTTTTTTCGTTTCAACGATGATGACACCATTTGCTGCACGAACCCCGTAAATCCCTGCTGTAGCATCTTTTAGGACGTTAATTGATTTAATATCGGATGGATTCAAAGCGTTTAATCCTTCCGAATCATACACAACTCCATCCACTAGGATTAATGGATCATTATCGCCAAATGTAGAAAGTCCACGAATACGGATGTTGGAAGAACCACCTGGTGACCCTGAGTTTGTTGCGATGTTTACACCGGCAACTTGTCCTTGTAAGGCTTGATCCACACGAGCTACGCTCATTTTTTCGATGTTCTCACCGTTTACTTTGGATGTTGCTCCGGTTACTTCTTTGCTTTTAGCCGTTCCGTATCCAACAACAACTTCCTGCTGGTTATTAACGATTTCAACAAGAACGATATCAAGATTACTTCTGCCATTTAAGGCAATTTCTTGTTTTTCATATCCAGTGAGTGTAAATAGAAGTGTGGAATTAGCAGCATCGCTTACTTTTAAACGGTAAAAACCTGTTCCATCTGTAGTTACACCTGTTGTAACTCCTTTGACTTGAACCTTGACAAAAGGTAATCCCACGTTTAGTTCGCTTTTTACGAAACCGGTGACTGACATTTCTTGTGAAAATGCTAGGCCACTAATTCCAATAAATAGCAGTTGAATGAATAGTTTTTTTATCATTTTAGCTTAGTTAGTTGCGTAAATATAAAAAGATTATCAATTATTGTAAAAAGAACAATAACTTTTTTTAAATCTCTACTCCAAAAAAAAGAGGCCGAAGCCTCTTTTCCTAAGTATTTAACCATTGACTACGCAAAAAGTTCGCTAGTACATGGTAAATATATAAATAATTGTACAATTTACAATAAGTAAGCTTTTTATTTTTTACATTTTAAACGTATAGCGATTTTGTGTTGTCGCTTCTTCGTAAGTTGTTTTGTCAAAAGAGAAAAGTTTTGCAGGTCGATGTTTAACATTCTGCTGTTTTTCGTCATGAGCAATCAAAGGAATGTACTTTATTTTCTTTCTAAAATTAGCTTTGTCAAATGCTTGCTCAAAAGCAAATTCATATAATTGTTGAAATTCATTTAAGGTAAATCGCTCTGGCAGTACATCGAAACAAATAGGTTCGTTTTGAAGTTTTAACTTGAGCATTTCATACGTACTTGACAGTATGTGGTTGTGATCAAAAGCTAAATCTGGCATGTTTTTCAATGAAACCCATTGTACATCACCCGCCCAAGAAGAAGCTTTTACTTCAAAATCCTCGATGCGTAATAAAGCAAAGTAGGAGATGGTGATGACGCGTCCTTGTGGGTGTCTATTGGGTTTTCCAAAAGTTTGAGATTGGTGCATCGCGATGTTATTGAGTCCGGTTAACTCGAACAAAACGCGTTCTGCAGCCTGTTCCAAATCCTCATCTGGATAAATCAAATCACCTGGAATTGCCCAAAGATTCTCAAATGGCTGCATGGCTCTTTTGATTAATAGGGCTTTAATCTCACCTTCTGAATAACCAAAAAGAATACAATCCACGGAAAAGGCGGAAGTGAAAAAATCGTTAAAATCAATGCGATACATGCTCACAACTACAGAAATTAATGTCCAGAAACTTTATCGGTAGAGAATATGTCAACTCCTCTTTTTTGAAGTATTTTGCTAACGCTCCAAGCAAAGAAAACAAGGTAAACAAAACAAGCTACACCGATCCAATATGATTGCTGAATTCCTAAAATGTTGTCGTCGGCTAATGCGCCTTGAAGGACAGAAATGAATCCACCTCCCATGATCATCATGATCAGTAGACTGGATGCTGTATTGGTATTTTCTCCCATTCCTGCAATAGATAGCGTAAAGATGCATGGCCATAATGTACTGCAAAATATTCCAACGGAAATAAATGCAAAAACACTGATCATTCCAGAACTGAATATTCCGATAATGAGAGCGATTGCACCTAAACTAGAATAAATCATAATTTGTTTCACGGGATTTCCAGCACTCGCATAATCGGCTACAATTAAAAGCACAACAATTCCCAAATAAGGATATAATTCATTGATGTCGTTACCGCCAATGATATTTGCTCCTGCGAATATTCCGAAAGCTACAAACGGAAGGACAATTCCCAATAGGGTTTTCATGGATTTACTCAAATCGAAAACTCCGGCAGCGGAAGTCCAACGACCAATCATTAAACTTGCCCAGTAAAGGGAGACAAAAGGAGCAACAGCGCCTTCACTAGTCCCCAGTTTTTGTTTCATAAATTCGGGTAAATTACTAACAGTAGCCACTTCCACTCCTACATAAAGAAAGATAGCAAGCATTCCTAACAAAACTTGTGGATGACGTAAAGTTTCCATGATTTTTCCTGCTCCTTCAGAAGAGGAACCTTCGATGCGATCTGGAACGGAAGAAAATTTAAAGAAGATTGCAGCCACAACAAATGCGATTCCCAAACAGATATAGGGTGTTTGTACTGCGGCTAAATTCAGTGTTGTTTCTCCAGAGGCCACCCCACCGAAAATCGCAAAGGAAACAATCACAGGACCAATAGTGGTTCCAACATTGTTAATTCCTCCTGCCATACTCAAACGGATATTTCCTTTCGCGGGATCTCCCATTTGTATTGCAAGGGGATTGGCAGCAATTTGTTGTAGGGCAAATCCAAGTCCGACAATGAATAAGCCCGAAATTAACATGATAAATGAAGCATTATTGGAAGCAGGGATAAACAATAAAGTTCCAACTGCTGATATGATTAGTCCTAGCGCAAGTCCGTTTCGGTAACCGATTTTATTCAAGATATCTTTTTTCAGTAGTGCAGAGATGGCAAAATAGAGAATAGAACCTACCGTATATGCAACATAAAAGGCAAATGAAATCAATTGAGATTCAAATTGACTTAGGTCTAATGCTTTTTTGAAAACTGGAATTAAGATGTCGTTACTCGCGGCAACAAATCCCCAGAAAAAGAAAATAGTGATGAGCGTGCCAAAAGCACC
>CANHMH010000164.1 GCA_947461635.1 Flavobacteriales bacterium
AAAATCAACGCAGTTATCTATCATTTATCTTGTTCCAAACTCACGCTTGGAATCCATCAACCTACCCTCCGAGATCGGACGAGCAGCCCTTTATGCATTGCTGCAATCCTCGGTTTATTTGGTCTTTCAGTTCGTAAGGTTTACCTTGCCTTTCACATCGCTGTCAAAGCGGTGAGCTCTTACCTCACCTTTTCACCTTTTCCCTTGCGCAAGCGCTCAGGTAGTTTTCCTTTCTGCGGCACTTTCTGTTCCCGAAAAATTCCTTTTTCGAGACCTTCCCGTTAGGAAGTACGACGCTCTGTACTGCCCGGACTTTCCTCTTTAAAAAAGCGATAGACTGATTTGCCTGAGCAAAGGTATCAAAGTTTCGTTAGTTTACGAACGATTGTTCCTTTATTGGTTTTTAGGTGGCAGAAATAAACGCCAGGTTTCAGGTTTTGAATATCAATGTAGGCGCTTTGAACACCGTTAAAAGATGTTGTCATGGACAATTCGCCCATTTGATTGTAAAACTCGACCTCATCCACTGCTAAATGCGTTTCGAAAAAACACAAATCCTCCGTTGGATTAGGGTAAACTAACGCATTCAAGGATAATTCATTGATTCCGGCATCAAGTCCAAGGTATTGTTCTTGGTATTCGATGGAACTAATGTTTTGATTCCCATTGAAATTTGAAACCACGACTTTCAATAGATACTCTTCTTTACCATTTGTCCACCACTCATATTCCGTGCGTTCAATTGGCGGTGTTCCGATCCAGCTTCCTGTTCCAAAAAAAGTTTGATAAATGGAATCGATCTCATTAATGTCATGTCGCACACGCAACGCTGGAAAAGTCCCAAGAGGTGTAGTCACCGTTCCCCAACCATCAACTTCCGTGTGTCTTTGACGATGTTGGATGTATTTGATGTCTGCAGCTGGATTTAAATCGACATAAGTATATCCGCGGGAATCATGTACATCTCCAAAAGTTAGTGGTAAGCTGTAACGGGTTTCAATTGTGTCAGATTTAAACGGGACACCTTGTCCTTGAACATTGATAGAATAACCAATCGATGTAATCGCGCTATTTGAACGTTTTGTGTATTGACTTAAATCACTGATTTGAATCGGAAGAAAGGCTGATAATTGATCAATGGGTAACTCTGTCGTTAAGTTAAAATACGTTGCGGAATAGGATCCAGCAAATGGACCATAGGTTGCCAGAATTAAAAAAGAACCAAAGCCGATTGGCGTGTACTCTTTTAAGGACTGGGTGTTTGCTGTTAAACTGCTAAAATCCCAGGTGTAGTTTGCGCCAGTAGAGATGAAATCTAAATTAGAAGTTTGCATTTGACTCAGCCGAACGGTATCTCCCGCATTTGCGAAATCTGATACGGCTAGTGAAATTTGAGCTTGTCCATCCAACACTAAAAAGGAGAAAAAGCAAAGGGTCAAAATTGATTTAAGCATGAAATAGGTTTAGTACAAACAAATATAGCGAATTTTAAAAGCATTGCTATCAATTCTTCCATCATTCTAAAAATGGACTTAACTTTACCACAATGGAGCTTGGCTTGAAAGAACAACTTCTTGGATTTAAAGATGAATTGACTCATTTTCAGTCAGATGACATCCTTGTGCACCTTCACTTAGAGAAGGTGCTTAATGAAACAGAATGGGCGGAACCCAATCAGTCAAAAGCACAGCGTATTTTGCGCGAAACACAACGCATTTATCGTGAGATTGGCGTACAAGCATTTTGTCAATGCAAAGGTGTTATGCGTTGGGAAAAACAAGGGAAGGAACTCGAAACGCCGATTTATCTTTCCGATGTCTCGTTGGACTTTAAAAAATCCAGCATTCAAGCTAAAGCAGAATTAGAGGAAGATTTTTATTTAAATCCATACTTTGATCGTTGGTTTCGTAGTGAATTTAACACAACTCCACCTTCCTTCGAAAACAGAGAGCATCTTTCGACAATACTATCTCAAATTGGTCATTTCTATCACGAAGAAAGTTCCTATTTTGGAAATTTTCATCCACAACGCTACGAACTTCTGAAGGAAGTGGATGAACTTTTAATGTGCGAGGAGATATCTGAGCCGCTACAACAATTGCTCGGACATTCGGAATTACCTGAGGAAAAGGAAAAGTGGGATTTTCAAGCACCCTTTCTTTTCCCCTATGATCCTGACCAACAACTCGTTTTTGAGGCAATCAATGAATCATCCGTAACTGTTCAAGGTCCACCTGGAACCGGAAAATCACAAGTGATTAGTAACCTCATTGGTTCTTGTATTCGTCAAAATAAAAATGTGCTGATCGTTTCTGAAAAGAAAGCGGCACTTACTGTTTTACAACAAAAACTTGAAGAGAAAAACCTTGGTTTTCTTTGTTCACATTTATCCTTTCATGCGAATTCACATGCGTTTTACACTGATTTAAAATCTACTTGGGAATTTTTATCGCAACAAGAGAACTCAAGTAAAATCAGCTCGCCGATATTAAACGATGAAAAGCGATTACAACAAATTTTTGATGGATTGAGAATATTCGAAGCTCAGCATGAAGTATCCCTTTGGGATTTCAAAAAAGAGTCGTCACCTAACAAGAAAAAACAGCACATTCCAATTGAAATTCCCGATTTGAAAACTTGGAAAAAGGACGAGTCAATTCTTCAAACATTACAAAAAAGTACACTTGATTGTATCCCCTTCTTAGCTCCTTCGTGGAAAGACCCAAAGAACTACTCAACCAATGTTCAGCAGTTTACAGATCTAGTACAAAAGCACGAAGAGCTTTCACGCCTCTTTCGTTTTGAACATACAAGAGATATTCAGTCAGCGGTGAGAGAAGCCGTACTTTGCCATCAATTTCAGGGGAATGTTTACGAGAAATATGGGCGTTTTTTAGGAAAGGACCTGAACCTCATCAAAAAGTCCATCAAAAAGTGGAAAAGCGTTTGTTTGGAGATAGACGAGTGTGCAACGGATCAGAATCATTGGCTAAACGAACCGAGCTCTGCGGAATTAGAGGTGTTAAAAACTGCTGCTCAAGCACATGGTTTTTTTGCCGAATTACGCTGGAAAAAAATCTGGAAGAAATGGACTAGAACACCAGAACTAGACCCAATCAAAAGCATTGTTTCGAAAGAAAAACATTTGGCTTTACTTCAAGCTAAAAATAAACTCTCAGCTACGTTTACTGAATTAGGGATTGTCAGTTCAGATGTGGAATTGCCCATCATCGAACAAATACTACAGCAACATTCCTTAGAAGATTGGAAGTGGTATCAAGCCCTTGATATAGAGAAAAAAACGGCAATGGCAGCTGCGAATCGGACCATTAGCGCCTTCAATCATTCGTTTCAACAACTATTCAATGTTGTGACTGGAGTAGAAATGGCTCCTCTCTTTCATATATTAAAAGCGGCCATTTCGAAGCTTGAAAAGGATTTGCTATCGTTGGAACAGCTTTCAGAAACAACCTTTAAAATGGTGAAGTACGAACGAGATCTGGTTGCTTTGAATTCTTACATCTATCAACACACTTGGCAAACTTTTATTTCTGCCCATCCATATATGGTTGATTTTAAGCTCCCAACCTTTAAGGCGCAAATTGAGCGTTTTCAAAGTAATCGAAAACAACAGGAACATGATTTTTCTCGCTTTTTGATTCAACATCAAACGAACAAGTTTGCCCGATACCAACATATTCTGAGCGCTCCATTGAATAAATTGTCGGCTGATGACAAGGCCCTTAGAGCAATACTTCGGAAAGGCAAATCCATTTTAGTGAAGGAATTCGCAAAAACGCGGCAGCATTTGTCGATTCGGGAGTTACGCAAAAGTGAAGCCCGTTTGTGGGTCGATGTACTTAAACCGATTCAATTATCCAATCCAAGTTCACTTGCATCTATTTATCCAATGGAAACGGGACAATTTGACCTATTGATTTTTGATGAAGCTGGTCAAATCCCGATGAGTTATGCTTTAGGCGCTTTGCAACGTGCGAAAAGAGTTGTGGTAGCCGGAGATCATCAGCAAATGAGTCCTTCAAGTTATTTTAAAAAATCCGATGATGTCGTTGTGGATGTCTTGCATCAATCTGCTTTTTACTTTAAAAATATTCTTTTAACAAGGCATTACCGAAGTAGAAATCCTCAGTTAATTGCCTTTTCGAATCAGTATTTTTATGGTGGGCGCTTACGGACATTTGCGGATCGATCGAAAACAAAAAATCCAATAACATATACCTATGTTAAAGCTGGGATTTATGAAAACCGTGTCAACCTAACGGAAGCAAATGTCGTGGCGAAATTGATAGAAAAAGCGTTGTCAGCTAAGGAGAAATATGGCATTGTGGCTTTCTCAGAAACA
>CANHMH010000165.1 GCA_947461635.1 Flavobacteriales bacterium
GTTGACGTACCATCCGTTTTTTAATTCTTGTGCAATGCGTTGCGCAATGCCATTTTTGTCGAGTGCCATATCGTCTGTGCTTAATCGTTCTTTCTAACTGTTCGTTGCTCGATTCTTTTCTCGAATTTTTCTCCTTGGAAGATGCGTTGAACGAAAATCCCAGGTGTATGTATGTGATTGGGGTCTAGTGTTCCGGCTGGAACGAGTTCCTCTACTTCTGCGACAGTGATCTTTCCAGCCATAGCCATCATTGGATTAAAGTTGCGCGCCGCCGCTTTAAAAATGAGGTTTCCTTCCGTGTCTCCTTTCCATGCTTTCACAATCGCAAAGTCTGCGGTTAATGCACTTTCAAGAATGTGTGGTTTGCCGTTAAATACGCGCACTTCTTTTCCTTCAGCTACCTCCGTTCCGTATCCTGCAGGCGTAAAAAATGCAGGGATTCCAGCACCTCCAGCACGACATCGTTCGGCTAAACTTCCCTGAGGAATTAAGTCCACTTCCAATTCTCCACTGAGCATTTGTCGCTCAAATTCATCGTTTTCACCGACATAGGAACTGATCATTTTCTTTACTTGCTTCGCTTGTAACATGAGTCCGATACCAAAATCGTCAACGCCGGCATTATTGCTAATGCAAGTGAGGTTTTTAGTCCCTAATTTCACTAATTGGCCAATTGAATTTTCAGGAATACCACAAAGACCAAATCCACCTAACATGAGCGTCATTCCATCTTGAATACCAACTAACGCTTCTTCCACGTTTTTTACAACTTTGTTCATATGTTAAAATTCAAATGGTACTTCAGACTCATCGACAGTTTCCGGTTGTGGGGCATCCACACAATCGTATGCTGTGGCATCATAATCATCAGGAGGTAGAAAATCACGCGTTGATAAACCAATTGGATCCTTGTAAACTCGTTGCATATAATATCCATAAATTGGCAAGGCCATGCGTGCACCTTGTCCCCAGTTCATACTTTGAAATCGCACAGCTCTATCTTCTGCTCCAACCCATACACCCGTAACAAGGCTAGGTGTAATACCAATAAACCATCCGTCAGAGTTATTTTGAGTCGTTCCAGTTTTACCAGCCGTAGGTGCCGAGATGCCTCCCCAACTTCTTCCACTGCGTAAACTTGCTCCCGTTCCACTTTGAATAACGCCTTTCATCATTTTTAAAATTTCGTACGCTACAGTGGAATTTAATGCTTGTTCACGGTACTCTGTAGCACTATAGATTACTTTTCCGTTACGGTCTGTAATACGTTCAATGGTTGTAGGACGAACATAGATTCCATTATTTGGAAAGATACATTGTGCCGCAACCAATTGATATAAAGAAAGGTCCATACTTCCCAAACACATGGATGGAACGACATCGTTTTTATTCAATTCGATTTCGGTTTTCTTCAGTAATTTTTCAATTTGAAACGGTCCACCAATTTTTTGTACTGGATTGAAAGCCCCCATTCGCGCCATTACAGCCACTGTGGTTGGATTAGATGATTGTGCTAATCCATCTTTTACTGATCCCGCGGGAGTCCCTTGAGGACAGTATTGACCAACGACCTTATTTTGATCGTTCACTAAATCAACACAATATTCTCCAGCTGAAAATGTCGTGCAAGGGTTCACTACTTTCATAGATAATGCCGCAGCGTAAACAAATGGTTTTATCGTTGATCCAACCTGCCGTTTTCCTTGACGGACGTGATCGTATCCGAAGTGTTTGAAATTTACACCACCTACCCAAGCTCTAACGAAACCAGAGGATGGATCAATGGAAAGTAGTCCAGCGTGTAAAAATGCTTTGTAATAACGAATGGAATCATTCGGTGTCATAGTCGTATCTTTTTCACCTTTCCATGAGAAAACGGTCATTAAAGTGGGGGTATCGAAACTTTTTCGTATTTCTTCATCTGAATAACCTGCAAGTGTCATGTTTTGAAAACGTCCAGATGAGGTTCGTGCTGACTCCATAATTTGGTTAACCATTTTTGTTTCAATGGAATTCGCAAATGGAAAATTCTTCAATCGACGGTTATTGATGTCAAATTGTGGTTGTAAATCCTCTTTCAAGTGACGTGCGACGGCGTATTCTGCATGTCGTTGTAAGGAAGGATTCAAGGTAGTATAGATTTTTAATCCATCGTTATAAATGTCAAATGGCTCTCCATCTTCATTCACGTATTTGAAGGTGCCATCTTCATTTTTCGTTTGAAGAATTTGAGTGACTTCTTTCCTTAAGGACTCACGGAAGTACGGCGCCATTCCTTCTTTGTGATCTAGGGATTTATAGTTAATCACAATCGGAAGATTTTTCAATCGATCATATTCTTCTTGCGTTATTTTATTTTTAATTCCTTCATTTTCAGATTTGCTATTTTTCAGCCATTGAAATAAAACTTGATTTCTTCTTTCGTGCGCTCTCAGGGAATCTTCTGCACGTATCTCAGCCATTTGCGCTGATGTGACTTGTTCTGGAGCAATGCCTGCACGCTCAGCAGCTTTGTTTCTGTAGTTTTTTATCTTGAATTTATATGGGTTAAATAAATCCGGATTTTTACACATTCCAACGAGTACAGCAGCTTCAATTTTGGAAAGTTCTTTTGGTCGTTTGTTGAAATAAACACGCGAGGCATTTTCAATTCCTACTGCATTATAGAGGAAGTCGAATTGGTTTAAATACATCGTAATGATTTCTTCTTTTGTAAAGCGTTCTTCTAATCGCTTTGCGATGATATTTTCGCGTGCTTTTTCATTTAAACGTCGAAATTTACCGAATATACCACCTACAGGAAGATCGAAACTTTCTCCATTATTCCTGGCTAATTCTGCTAATTGACGTTGTCTTAATGTGTAAATTAATTTTGCTAGCTGTTGGGTAATTGTAGATGCCCCACCTTTTCTTCCAAGGCTTGCAAACGATCGAACGAGTCCTTTAAAATCGACACCTGAGTGGCTATAAAATCGTTCATCCTCCGTTGAGATTAATGCATCAAAAACGTAAGGTGATATTTCGCGGTATTTAACACTTGTGCGATTCACAGACCAAAATCTTCCAATCACGGTATCCTCTTTGACGCTTTTTTTCGCGATAATCAAAGATGCTTGTAATTCCGGTGGATTATCTAAACTCACTACTGAAGGTAAGGACTCCTCCGATTGCAAGAGCAATAATGCTGTAACAAGAATAAAAGGGATTAATGAAATACCCCAAAAAATTTTAGTGTACTTTTTAGATTCTTCTTCGGTCATTTTAATTTCCTTATTTTTCATTACTCTAAATTAGCGACAATTATCTTAATACATCTTTTCGTTGACTATCTAATTTTAATAGGATAAACATCATCATACAAAAAGACATCATGGAGGATCCTCCATAGCTAAAAAACGGTAAGGGAATTCCAATTACGGGAGCAAAACCAATGTTCATACCGATATTTATGGCGAAGTGATAAAACAAAATCATCCCAACACAATAGGCGTATACTCGATTGAATATGGATCGTTGTCGCTCTGCAATGAGAATAATGCGAATCAGCATGAAAAGGTAGAGTCCAAATAAGAAAAGGATTCCGACAAAGCCCCATTCCTCTGCAAACGGACAAAAAATGAAATCGGTTTCACTTTCGGGAACATGGTTACTTTCTACACTCGAGACAGAGGCTTTATTGTATCCTTTTCCGAGCAAGCCTCCCGATCCAACGGCTGCCATTGCACGATTTCGGTTGTAATCTTTTCCATTTGGATCCTCGCGTAATCCTAGAAACAATTCAATTCTGTCCTTTTGGTGCGTCGCAAGGCTATTAAATCCATTGTCAACAATAAAGGATAGGCTACTCGTTAGAATAAATCCAAGTATGATAATCACTGTTCCTCTTGTCCGCTCTCTTTTCGCTGAAAAACGTTGTAAAAATAAGATTGCGAGTATGGAGAAAATCAAAAGGGTAGATATGACACCAATTGAACCCGAAACAGGAAATGGCAAAAAGAAAAAGTCTAATTGTACGGAGTTTAATAACAGTGTAATGACACTAATAAAAATCATCACAAAGAGAATCGGAATGAAGTGACTGCCAACCCATGTTTCCTTGAATCGAACACCCGGAATACTATTGACAAAACTCAATATGATGGGGTCAAACGTGAGTCCTTCGCGGTACATCACAAATAGGAAAGAAGTAAAAACAACGAATGTCCCGGCGTCTGGCTGAAGTAATATCAGGACCATTGGAACAAGTAAGATCGCACTTGCCGTCATGACACTACTGATGTTTTGTTGCTTCACACTGATTTCACTGATGTACTTAGCTAATAACAGTGCGGTTGATATTTTAGCGAATTCGGCA
>CANHMH010000166.1 GCA_947461635.1 Flavobacteriales bacterium
CGTTGGGGAATCGCAATTGGTCAGGCGGGTAAAAATGAACTTTCAATAGCAGAATTGAATCGCTTGCAACAATTGGTCATTGAAAATGATCGATTTGTCAAAATGGGAATCAGGAGTCAGCAAGGGTTTATTGGAGATAGAGATCGTGCAACACAAGAGCCAATTCCGGATCATATTTCTGCCAAGCATGAAGATCTTGAAAAACTAATGGCTGGCTGGCTACAAACACAAAATGTGCTCACAATATCACGAATGGACCCAGTATTGGTAGCCGCGAAAATTGCATTTGGTTTTGTTTTTATTCATCCTTTCGTAGATGGCAACGGGCGTTTGCATCGTTACATTATTCATCATGTTTTATCTAAAACAGGTTATACAGAACAAGGAATCATTTTCCCAATTTCAGCTTCTATTTTAACACATATTAAGGACTATGCAAAATCCTTGGAATCTTATTCACATCCAATTTTGAATTTAATTGATTGGAAGCCATCCGAGAATAATAATGTTGAAATCTTAAATGATACCATAGACTATTACCGCTATTTTGACGCTACGGCTCAAGCCGAATTTCTTTTTCAGTGTGTAAACGATACATTAGTTAATGTCATTCCAGATGAAGTTGAATACTTAAAGAAGTATGATGCATTCAAACAATTCATAGACAAAAGATATGAAATGCCTGATAACATGATATCCCTTATCTCCGGATTTTTAGAACAAGGAAACGGGAAACTTTCAGAACGTTCACGCAAGAAAGAATTTTCTGCGTTAACGCAAAAAGAAGTGGAAGAAATAGAGGCTAGGTTTAAAGAAATTTTTGATTTGTAAATTTGTTATTTTAGCATTACAAATCATCATACGTAGTAATTATCTTTTTTACCGTTTACTCTTTTTTCGACGGCAAGGATAAATCCCCCAACCCCTACAAATCCCTATGAAATTAAGCTCTAAACGAAGCTCAAAATGACAAGGAAGAGAATCAATCCTAGTTGAAGAAGAATGTTGCCTTTTATCATATCGCTTAAATACCAAGATGGAAAACCATCTGCTTTCAATTTTTGATACACGCGGTAAATTGAAAAAATAGCCAAAATCATCAAAACGCCAATCGAAAGGTAACTGGAGATCCAAAATGAAATCCATTTGAATTTCACATTTAACAAAAACAGGACTAAAATCGCTGCCATTATTCCAAATTGCAGCGATTTGTCTTTTGTGGTATAATTAATTATTTTGATTTTGAGTTCATCATCCAATTTTCGAACGGCACTTTGTAACATTCTTCTACTTAGAAAAATGCTTAGTATCAGCGGGATGTATGCAATGAGTAAATTTTCCATGATTATTTATTGTTCTCAAGAATGTACAACAAGACTTTCTCCATTAAATGCGCACGGTCTTTTCCAGTTACGTTGTGTTTGTGCATTGGATAAATGAAGTCGTCTACCTGAACACCATTTTCAATGAAGGATTTCAAAAGTGCTTCGTTGTGTTGCATCACCACAACATCATCGATGGAACCGTGAATTAACAATAAATCTCCTTTTAAGTTTTTTGTGTAATTCATTAAGGAATTCGCATCGTACCCGGCTTTGTTTTGCTCCGGACGGTCCATGTAACGTTCTCCATACATGATTTCGTAATACTTCCAATCGGTCACAGGTCCACCGGCAACGCCGACATTGAACACACCAGCTTGACGCAACATTAACGAAGTGGTCATAAATCCACCAAAGGACCAACCATGCACTGCAAGGCGATTTCCGTCGACATAATTCAAGGATTTCAAATACTCCACACCGGTCAATTGGTCTTCCATTTCAACCGTTCCTAATTGACGGTGAATTTGGGATTCAAAAGCGAATCCACGTTCTCCTGATCCACGGTTATCCAAGGTGAAAATGATGTAGCCCTGATTCGCCATCCAATGCATCCAAAGGTTTGCACCGGCCATCCAAGAATTGGTCACCATTTGCGCATGTGGTCCACCATAAACGTATACCATAACGGGGTATTTTTTTGATGGATCAAAATTGCTTGGTTTGATCATTCGATAGTATAAATCTGAACCATCTTTTCCTTTGATGGATCCAATTTCTGTTGTTCCGACGTTGTAATCAGCCAATTTTTCTTTGGATTCCATCAGTAACTTCGACATTTTCCCGTTGTTGGTCCAAAGCATTGCTTTAAATGGAACCGACAAACTCGAAAAAGCATCCATGAAATACGTTCCGTTTGCAGAAAGACTAAAGCTATGCGTTCCTTCTTCCTTGGTAATTAATTCTGTATTTCCGGTTAAATCACAGCGGTAAACCAGGGTATTGGTTGGATTGGGTCCTGTTGATGAGTAATAGATTTTTGAACCATCTTTCGTTGCACAAAGAATGTCCTTAACGACAAACGTATGATTCGTTAATTTCTGCAGCATGTTTCCGTTGAAATCGTATAGATAAAGGTTGTTGAATCCATCGCGTTCCGAAATCCACACAAATTGATTGGATGCATTGCTTGGAAAAAATACCGGATGTTCTGGTTCAATCCATTTGTCGTTTTTCTCCTCAAATAAGGTTTTGACAAATTTTCCAGTTTTCACGGAATAGACATTCAGCCACATGTGATTTTGGTCACGGTTTACCTCTGCGACAACAATGAATTGTTCATCTGGAGTAATAGCCAAGTTGGTGAAGTAGTCGTCCGCAGCTCCTCGTGGACTGATGTACAAGGTTTTTTTCGATTTCACATTGTAAATACCCACGCGTGGTTTTTCGGATTTTTGTCCAGCCATGGGGTATTTAATCGATACCAAGGAAGCCGGTGTTGTGTTCACATCCAATAAAGGATAATTGTGCACATCCGTTTCGTCTTTTTGATAAAAAGCGAGAATGGAACCACTGTTTGACCAGAAAATCCCACCGGAGATCCCGAATTCATTGCGCGCAATGGATTGACCAGAAACGATGTTTTTATCGGTGTTTTTTGTGATGGCACGACCGTCGACATACAAATTGTTATCGATGGTATAGGCTAATTGATTCGATGCAGCATGGTAAGTTTGATTCGCGGCATTCTCCACTGATTTTTTGAGGATTTTTCCTGTTTTCGTTTTGATGTCGAAAGTTGCCACGGTTTGACCATCGTTTAACAATAAAGTCGTTTCGTTGGACCATTCCGCACCAAAGAAATTACCGAAGGAAGTACCCAACACTTTGTTTATATCATCGATAGTGATGAGCTCAGCAGACTTTTCATTGGCAACAGAGGATTGGTACATCGTTTTGTAGTCCTTGCTACACGTGGTGTATTCACTGTCATTCATCCACAGGAAATTATTCACGCGTTCAGGTGAAACACTTCTCTGTAAAAGAACGGATTCTTTCACGGTCATTTCCTTTTTTTGTGCGAAAGCAAAAGGAGTAAGCAATAAAATGAAAGGTAAGATGATGCGTTTCATGCGCGTTGTATAAATTGATTAAAAAATTGTTCTAGTGGTTTTCCTACTTCGTAGCAATGCAGCAATTGTTGATCTAAGTCATCTGCTAAAATAGTCTCAGCTGGAAATTCGGCATAAAAATACCATTGTTTATTGTAAATCATTGCTTCCTCTTGTGCGGAATCTTTTAAATAGGCTGGAAGAATTTTATTTTTCTCTCCGTGTATTTCACCAAAGGTTTGTTTAAACGCCTTTGATTGATAAATGGAACGAAACTCCTTTAAGTTTGAGGCTATTCCTTCACGCACCAATTCGAGGTCCTCTTTGTCGATTTCGTAAATTCCACCGTAAGCGCGCACATGTTCTGGACTTAGTTCAAAGTAAATACCGTTCACCGCCTTGCTTTTCTTGCCATTTGGAGCAACGACCGCCGAACACATGAGTTTATAAGGAGTTTTGTCTTTAGAGAATCGGATGTCACGGTTGATTCGGAAGACACAATCTTTCACCTGTAGTTCAGCGAACTGTGGATTCGTTTCAGCTAGCTTGTTAATGAGGTGCTGCGTAAACGCGTAAAACGGCTTTTTTATTGACGTTTCATACCGTTTGCGGTTTTCATCAAACCATGTTTTGTGGTTGTTTCCCGCAAGTTCGATAAAGAAATTCAGGTAATCTTCAGTGAAAAATGACATAGGACGAAGATAAGGAAAATCCCAAGATGGTTACTCGAAAAAGCGAACAAAAAGCTATTGCACGTTTAAAGTAGAATGTGTATCTTTGCACCCGATTAATAAATTTTTTAAAAATAATCTTATGAATTCTTACGAAACTGTTTTCATTTTAACTCCCGTTTTGTCTGATGATCAGGCAAAGGAAGCAGTACAGAAATTCGAAGGTGAGATTAAATCAC
>CANHMH010000167.1 GCA_947461635.1 Flavobacteriales bacterium
AGTTTATTTAATTCATGAGCCAATGGCAGCAGCTATTGGAATCGGAATTGATGTAGAGGAACCAATGGGAAATATGATCATCGATATAGGTGGTGGTACATCCGAAATTGCTGTCATTGCGTTGGGTGGTATTGTTTGTGACAAATCTATACGAATCGCCGGTGATGACTTTACAAGTGATATCGAAGAATACATGCGTCGTCAACACAACATTCTTGTTGGTGAGCGTACAGCAGAGCAAATTAAAATTGAAGTAGGAGCAGCTTTACCTGAACTTGACAATCCGCCGCCAGACTTTGCCGTAAGGGGACGAGATTTGATGACAGGAATTCCAAAGGAAATTATGGTTTCTTACGTGGAAGTAGCGCATGCATTAGATAAAACCATTTCTAAAATTGAAGAAGCGATTTTAAGTGCACTTGAGTTAACTCCACCAGAACTTTCTGCAGATATCTACAAAACAGGTATCTATTTAGCAGGTGGTGGTTCCATGTTAAGAGGACTAGACAAACGTATTTCTGCGAAAACAAAATTACCTGTGCACATTGCTGAAGATCCACTTCGCGCAGTTGCAAGGGGAACAAGTATTGCATTGAAAAACATTGACAAATACCAGTTCTTGATTAGAGATTAATAAGAATTCATTGACATAAAAAAAGGGCTGTTTTCACAGCCCTTTTTTATTTCCATTCGGATTTATTTTAATAAGTCCAATGCCATTTCGATTTCCAATTGGATTTTATCCGTGAGTTCTTTGTGTGCGGGCCCAGTTGCTGGACCACTGTATCCGCTGTGTACATGAAGCACCTTGCCGTCTTTTCCTATAATGATGGTCGTTGGAAAACTCATAATACCATTTAGCATAGGGAATTGAGCTGATGCAACATCTTTCGAAGATTTTCCAGCTAACACTAAATCATATTCCATTCCAATTTTTTTCTTGAACGCTTTTAATTTTTTACGCGTTTGTTTTTCATCTGTGCCCACTTCATAGGCCAAGGCGATAATTTCAAGTCCAAATTGCTCATAACCCTTATGCAATTTACTCATGAATTGAACCTCATCCAAACAATTCGGACACCACGTACCCATGATTTGTAAAACAATGACCTTCCCTTCGTTTGATTTAAGGGAAAACCCTGCTCCATTTAATTGAACCATATCCGCAGTATTGACCTTTTGGTCATTTACGACGTAAGTCAATGATGCTTCATTTCGAAGCTTTGCGTCCGGATTACGCACTGCGATCCAATCTGAAGCATATGAAACTCCACTGTAGAATTTACCTTTTAGGGTGTCTGAATGCATTTCTGCCTCGAATAACATCGCCCAAGAACCGTTAAAAGTGGAAATAGATAAACGTTGTCCTGAACGATTTCCAGCTAAAAAACGATAATCCCCAGTTTCGGTTAAAAAAGTACCGGCAATTTCTGTGTCCTTACCTGCTTTAAAAATTCCGATAGCCTTCTCTTCTTCTTTCGTTCCTGGTTGAAAAGTTACCTCCCAGGTCCCATCAAAAAGAGACTCAATGGGTTTTGTTGGATGCATTTGAGGAAATCTTTGTGAAATGTTCCAAGTCAAGGTAAAGGGAATTCTTTGTTGTACCTTTTTGTTGTAATTAATCCAATACCCACGTGCTGACTCACCATTTTTCTCTAATTTGAAAATGACTTCGGCATCCTGTATGGGGAAGTGTAAATAAATGCTGTCCTTTTTGGCGTGTGCATTCATCAAGAGTTCTTCTGTATCATTGATGACATAGATCTTCTTTCCTCCATTTTCTACCTTTAGCTGAAAAGGAATGAAAAGACGGTCATTCATGGCCAATTCTCCCTGCCACAAACCACTTTTCATATTCACCTTTGCAAAAGAAACAAGAGACATCATCATGAAAATTATGGATAAAAAGGATTTCATATTCATTTGTTTAAGCAAACGAAAATACGTTAATTCGTATGAATTTTGCTGCGGCATGCAACTTTTTTAAACGAAACGCAGTCAAACAAACCGAGCATGGAGGAAATTGCATTAATTAAACAGTGTATTGAAGGGAATCCAAAAGCTCAAAAAGCGTTGTTTGACATGTTTGCCCCTAAAATGTTTTCTGTTTGTCTGCGATACGTCAAAGATAAAATGCGCGCAGAAGATGTGCTACAAGATGCCTTGGTCAAAGTCTTTTCAAAACTTCCCGAATATAAATTCGAAGGAGTTTTTGAAGGGTGGATTCGTCGCATTGTTGTCAACACCTGCCTAGATCAATTACGAAAGGATAAAAAACTTCTCAAAGAAATTCAAGTAGAAGAAGTCTCCTATCGCATTGAACAACATGAATTCATTGCTGAGAAATTAATGGCAGATGATTTGATGAAATTAGTCCAGTCCATGCCTGATGGCTACCGTGTTGTATTCAATATGTTTGCCATCGAAGGATATTCGCATCAAGAAATTGCAACAGCATTAGGAATTACAGAGAGTACCTCAAAATCACAGTATTTGAGAGCAAGGGCATACTTGAAAGACCGTATTGAAAAAAGATAAAATGGAAGAAAAAGATTTCATAAAAGAATTGTTTCAAGAGAAATTGGCACAGCACCAGTCGCCAGTAAGTCCAGAAGTATGGGCTTCCGTTTCTTCTTCCATAACAACAGGAACAACGGTTGTTAGCAGTGGTTTATCTCTTTTAACAAAATCGATCATCGGTGGATTAAGCGCCGCTGCGGTAATTGGAGGTGTTTGGATGTTGACACAACAAAAAACATCATCCATAAAAACGGTGAGATCAAAAGAAATCAAAAAAACAGCGGTTCAAACCAAGTCCACTGATGAAAAAGAAGCGATAAAATCAAAACCTGGTAAAAGTCATGGGTGCGTATTCTTGATTCCAGAAATCCCCCAAGAGGACAATGGCCCTAGCTTTGGACCTGGAATCCTTCACAGCGGTAGCGCGGCTTGCGGCCCTGGAATTTCTTTGACCAATAAAGATCCTGAAGTGATCCCTACGCTTCCAATGCAATCACTTGTGTCCAATCAAAACAGTACAGCAATTTCACAACAGCCAATCGCAAATGTACCTGTGACACTAGCTATAGAATCAGCGTCCACTGTTCAAGAAGAAGCGATTGTTTTACCGAATATCTTCACTCCGAACGGTGATGGTAAAAATGATGAGTTCACTATTGATTTAAGTTCCTATGAATTCCTTGATTATAGTTTGGTGATTCTAGACATGAACAATCAACTTGTATTTAAAAGCAATAATCCGCAAGAAAATTGGAATGGAAATAAAGTTGATGGTGATGTATGCCCATCAGGGAATTATATCTACTACTTAACCGGGAAAACAGTTTCAGGAAAAAGTATTTCCAAATATTCTACCCTTCGAATTCAGTATTAAATTTTGATGTTAGTTCAGGCGTAACTTTTATAATTCCTACATAAAAGAATACGTTTCCAATCGATAATAAGATATGGGACACATCATTTTTATCCATCCATGGATGTAAATTTATTTTCATTAGAAAAACAAAGGCTGCAGGTAACATCGCCAATACGCCGAACGAAAAATAATGAAAAGGCGCTTGATGCTTGCGATAAAATACAACCCCTAAAATACCAGCACTTAAAATCGTTCCTAGAATCGTGTTTATTGCAATTGGCAAAAATCCCAATTCTGGTTTTTCAATCACTTGACCATTTAGACAAATGCGCAGAAAAACACCGAGGACGATTAACATTTTTAGGATGGACATCCCCTTGTATATTTTTTGTAGCGTTTTATTGTATACAAATGAAATCATGGCCTGTTCAATGCAAAAAACAGCTAAAATTGCTGTTATCCAACCAGGAATCTTTCCGATTGTTCCCCAATAAAAATAAAAGCCATGGCCTAGTCCGCCAACAAATGTGCTTATCCCTAACATGAAGAAAAAAGCCATAAACCAATTGACAAATGGATTTCGATCATGTTCTTTCCAAAGTCTTATGGTTAGGTAGAAACAAATAGCTGACATGAGGGTGTCAGTGATGAGGGTGTTTGGTTCCATCAATGTGAATTCACCGAATTTCCATATCAACTTTTCATAATCTGCACCAATAATCATGCGGCAAAGGTAAGCATTTGACATTTTAGTTTTTTACATTCATTTGTTCGTGAGTTATGATTTCAACATATTCTATGTAAAGCGATATTCAATTATCTTTGAATTATGCCAAAAACACTTTTTTTAATGAACGGGAGCAAAGTAGTAACCAAAGCACTGCAACATTTTCTCGACTCATGTTCACGTATTCTAGGTGATCATTATCACTTCATCGCTTCCTCAGAAGGAAAA
>CANHMH010000168.1 GCA_947461635.1 Flavobacteriales bacterium
AAAGAATCTCATTAATTCAAAGTGGATTGATGTTAATCACCCTTTTAATTGTTTCACCCCTGATAACCTTTTGTTATGAGACATTTAAACTTGACTACCACATCCTTGAACCATCCATTGCGCTATCAGTTATTTTGGTGATTCTATTCTATGAGAAGAAAGTATTGGTTCTTCAAAAGAATTATGGAGAGTTAATCCCCAACATTCATAAAATCCTTCATTTTCTTTCCGTTGGAACGATGTTGGTATTTTGTATAATTGATCTATTTGGGAACGGTCGGATTTTAATGAGCGAAATTACATTGGTTTTTATCGTTTGTATTCCCGTTGAGATTTATATTACCATCTCAAATAGAAATAGAATCATGGCACATTTGAATCACCAGAACTATAAAACAATTAGTTCGGTTTTCGTTTCAATTGTCCTTTTCATTTGCGCTACCTCTGTGGTTCTATTATTGGGAATCCATTCTAATCCCTACCTGTTGATTTCATTCTCATTGTTACTTTCCATCCCATTGTTCTTTATTGTCCTTCTTGGTAGGGAGTTGATGGTTTAAAATTGGTTACGTAAAAAGTTCATTTGAACTTTTTTGCTTTTGTCTATTTGGTTTGCTATTTTTAGTGAATATAAAACACTGATGATACTAACTGACCTAACTAAATCGGGATACTTATTATTAAAAAAAGACCGTTCCGAACTAATCAATCAAATTTCCGAACTTCAATCTTTACTAGATGATTTTGAATTTGCTTTTCCTTTTCTTGAAAGTATTTTCGAACCCAAAACAAAATTGATAACAAAGGATGGGGTTTATTTTGGTCAGATAAGTATTATTTACCCAACAGCACCGGAACCTGTGTTAATTGAATTTGAAGTCGGTAAAGTGTCAATGTACGACGGTGCTAATCAGAATAATCTCCAAGATGATTTGGATAAAAAATCCATATTGAAGCTTAAAGAGAAATTTCCACTTCATTTTTCGTAGCATGATAAAAATGATGGATAAAACAAAGCTTAAGATGAATTCAATAAGCTTTGAAATTTACGGTGAATTCAGCTTTCTAAAAGAAGACGACGCTTCGTTATTTGCAAGTATTCAAAGCGAAGGGATATTAGAGCCTTTAGTAGTCACACCAAATAATCTGGTTTTGTCAGGAAATCGCAGATTAACTGTTGCTCTGGCATTACCAAAGATAAAGGAAGTTCCCATTGTAGTCAGCGACATAAAAGATCAGATGGTAAATGAATATCTTACGATGCAATACAACCAACAAAGGGTTAAAAATATTATTCAAATTGCTCGAGAATTTGAACTGATAAGAAAACATTTTGGTGTCAAGCAAGGCAATAAAGATTCTGAAGCAACGAAAGCTTCAAAGGATGCACAAGAAACTTTATTATCAGAGAGCAAAGCATCTGAATCAACAGTAAAACGTGTTTTACGAATAAAAAAATTAAAAACAAGTCTTGAACGTGATTTGAAACAAAATTCAAAATGGACTGAAGATGATTCTTGGAAATGGCTGATTAAACAACACTCAGAAAGAAAAAAAGAAATCAATAGTATTTTAACTTCTGTTATAGATCAACATGCTGAAGTAAACAATGCCATACTGGCAGAATCTCAACCCCTTTATAATTCAGATAGTATCAAAATCATTCACGGTGATTCATCAGACATGTCTAGAGTCTTGGATGACGGTGTCGTAGATTGTATACCAAATTCACCTCCATATTATGGTGCGGTAAGAACCTATATTCAGGACGATGTTAATGTGAAGACTTCAAAAAAAGGGCTTATACAGACTGGCCATGAAGAGACTGTGGATGAATACGTTGACAGCTTAATGAAGACTTACAAAGAATGTAAACGTGTTCTAAGAAATAGTGGTTCGATTTTTATTAATGTTGCCGATACAATAAAAGAAGGGGAAGTTCAAAATGTTCCTTTTAAGATTATTGAGGCTATGAAAAAGATAAATTTATTCTGTGCCCAAACAATTATTTGGTACAAAATAAACCCTGTTTATCAAGACGGAAAATACTTTCAGCCATCAATGGAATACATTCTCCATTTTGTAAAAGATAAAAAAGAATATAACTGGTATGATGATTGGTTTTACTCTGAAGACGAATTCTTAGGTGATCTCACGTATGGTGACAAGGATAAAAAAAGACAGTTTAGGAACGTTATGATCTATTATCCTCCAAATCCTCAGGCTGATAACATCCCAATGTACCAAGGATTACTTCAAACTACAGTAATAAATAATAATTTCTTGGTCAAATTACTTAGATCAAAAGGTTACGAGTTACAACATAATGCATTGTACCCTCTAGAAGTCCCGATGGTATGTGTCTTATCAACCACAAAACCAGGCGATACAATTTTGGACGTCTTTGGTGGAATGTCAACTACAGGACTTATTGCTATTGCCAATGGATGTAATTATTATGGAGTGGATAGATCAAAGGTATATTCTGCCCAAGCGTCTATCAGAATTGAAGAATTCTTGAAAGACAACCCGCATTTAATTCATAATTGAACATTATTCAATAAGAACTAAATTTCGATTTAATTTGATGCCGTAATTTGAGTTGCCAAGGTTTTGGACAATGTAGTACTCTGATAGTCTTGTTCCGACAACATTATCAAAGTATTTCTTTATGTTTGAAACTCTCGTATCAAAATTCTTGGACAATAAATTATTGAGGAATCTTTCGTTGAGTGTTTTCCTGTCTGTCTCCCCTTTTAATAAACCATAAATGTGGAAGAATTCTTCTTTAAATAATGATAGGTCGATAACCGGTATTCCTTCGGGATGATTCAAATAAAGACAATATATGGCAGTTTCAATTACCCCGAGTTTTATTGGTTCATTTTTGAAATCAACGAATTTCAATTTCTGATTGTACGCTAATCTGATTGATATCCGACTCAGTTCATAAGTAAGTTCTTGTGTATTTTTATAAAGAACCTTTGATCGTATCTGTTCCAAACCATTTAATGCTTGACCGATTATAAGCGGTGAAACTTTTTTATTTTTTATTCTTTCTCCACAATCAAAACAAATATCTGCTGTACGTAACTTGAGTCCCATTTGTGATTTATCATCACAATAATCCATGATACATCCTTTTGGGAAAACATGTGCGTTTTCTTTGATTTCCAAATTTTTATCAAACATTAATGATCGAAGAATGCATGCGATAATTTCATAACTAATCGGATATTCTATGTCTATCTTTTTTGAAAATAAAAATGAATCCCATTCTGAAACTTGAATAAAATAATTTCTCAAAGTTTCGTCTGTCCAGCTGATATAATCTTGATTATTCTTACGTGAAGTAAGAAGGAAAACAAAGTCAGAATTTGACAAATGATTATTTACCCGATTTTCAAGACACACATCGAAATATTTTTGCGCGTCATAAGATTCCAGATGGAATTCTTGTGCGGAATTAAAATTAACAATTTCGAATTTGTTGAAATACGAAGCAGCAAGTTTACTTACTTTTATAAATAATGAATCAGAAACATCTAACGACTTTATTAAAACGATTTTCATCTTTTTTAATCCAAGTTAGCATTTTATAAATTCATTGGCAAGGTTATCGTTTTCCACAAATGAAAAAAACAGCATTACCTTTGAAGAGTGGTTCATGAGTAAACACAACTACTTATAAAAACGGAGAGTTTCTCTCGAGTTGAGGACAATACCAAAGTCGGCCTAAGTTCGGGTACAAACTTCAAAATCCTCGCGACAATTTAGTTTGTAACTTGGAACATGTAATTGTAAATCCAAGATAAACAGCAAGGTTACCAACTCAAAATGATAAAGGGATTAGGGCTTAACTTTGTATCATAAGTTTAAGGTATAAAAAGTCCAAATGAACTTTATAGAACCCTGAAAAGGTTTCAAGAATAACCCACTATGGTTATTGGTAAATCACCAATCATTAGTTGCGAGAAACCGCAACCACACAACGGTAAATTTGACGGATAAGTCTCCATTCCATGAAATTGGAGATCAATACACGAAATTACTTTTATCATGAAAACAATGAAAGTTTCCAGTATTGAATTTGTTAAGGTCTCAGACCTGAGATTCAATCCAAAGGCGAAGATTGATCATGATTTTCAATCTACCCTTGAAAGAGTGAGAGAGACAGGTATGTCTAAACCACTAATTGCTGAAAGAATTACCAACAAAGTCATAAGCGGTAATCTCCTTCTCCTAATTGCATTGGAACTGGGAATAACACATGTCCCTGTGATCTACACAGATCTAAACTCCAAACAGAATCAGGTTTTACGT
>CANHMH010000169.1 GCA_947461635.1 Flavobacteriales bacterium
AAGTTTGAAGCCGAAATTTGAAATACAAGGAAAACAAGTATTTGAATGGAAAGGCAAGAAATATGCATTGGTTGTGGTTGGCGTGACAAATCCTAACGATTACCATGCTGCTGCAGGAACAAATTACATTTCTTTGTTAGAATGGAATGCAACACATTGGATTTTTAAATTCAAAATAAATACTAATTCCAACCCAATGAATGGCTGGGGTAATTTTGCAGAGTTAAACACGATTTGTTCAACTGGAAAAGAAAGTTTTGCAATTATTCTTAATGGGGGCTTTACATCTTGGGGAACTATGGTAGGATATGAAGTTATTTATCAATTCTATGATTCCCGAATTTTGAAAGTATTTGAAGGATTGCTATTGGAAAATGATGGCGGAAATAATGGACAGAAAGATATTGAGTATGAACGCTCATTTATTGACAATGGCCGTGAATTTTTCGATTTGAAAGAAACAAAAAAAAGCCATGGTAAAGTAGTGTCAAACAGAGTTTTAAAATTTAATTCAACTACACAGAACTATGAGTAAAAACAAATTCACTACTTTATTTTTTTTAATTGCCTTGTTGCATAGTTTCGTATTTTCCCAATCAAAAAAGAGTCAGATTGATTATTTAAATCTTCAATTGGATAGTATTCAAACAAAACTAACAAAAGAACAAAATGAATCAGATGCTCAAAATAAACAAATGAGTTCAATCATAGAGGATTTGAAAGAAGAGATTAAAAACTTAGATGATAACTTAACCAAGACAAAACAAAAATTAATATTACTTGATGAGCAGAAGTTCGAAAATGGAAAAAAGATCATATTGCTTTCAGATAGTTTGCAAAAACTAAACGAGCGTATTCGCGAACTAAATACTTTAGTTGAAGAAAATAAAAATCAGTTCTCTTGGAGCTTTAGCACTGGCGGTATAAATGGTCCGTATGGCGCAAATATAATTTTCAGGATTAGTTTACTTCATCAAGGCGAAGAAATAGTTTATTTTACGCAAATGTATGATGTTGGTGATGAATGGGAAACCCCAATTATTTCTGGTTCAAAAATCCAATGGGAGGTTATCGATAACTTTTATGGATATGAGTTTGATCCAGCGGGCATTGGAATAATTTCAATACAGTATTTTAAGGGTTATTGGGACTTGTTGGATAATGAGCAAAGAATAGTTCAATGGGAGAAGACTTACCAAAAACCACAATGTGGAGAATGGATAGAAAAATAAATCAATCAATAGTCCATTATTAGTGGATTATTCTAATTAAAAATAAAATGCGCATTTATTTGCTTTTAATAGCCTTGTTTCATGGTTTCGGATTTACTCAGTCAAAAAAAGACCAGATTGAGTATTTATCCTTTCAAAAAGACAGCATCAAAAACATTCAAGTTAATGAACAGAAAACAGCAAATTCACGTCAAGCTGAACTCGATTCAAAAATAATTCAATTGAATGCAAATATTACTTCTCTTGAATTAACATTGAATAATGTCAAAAAAGAATTAGAAAACAATAAGATACTTGCTCAAAATAAAGACCTTGCGATATTAACTAGTTCAAAAACTTTAAAAAATCTGCAAGATAGTTTGAAAGTCCTTCGCTCAAAAATGTCCTTACTCAATGAATCAAATAATGTTCAAATAGGAAATCAATTTTGGTGCACACACAACTTGAATGTTTCATCCTTTAACAATGGCGACCCAATTTTAGAAGCGAAAACGGATGAAGAATGGGCTCGAGCAGGAAAAGCGCACAAACCTGCTTGGTGTTACTATGAAAATAACCCAAGTAATGGGGTCAAATACGGAAAACTATATAATTCTTGGGCGGTTAACGATTCAAGAGGATTGGTACCTGAAGGATATAGAATAGCACAAGATGAAGATTGGCAAGTGTTACGGAATTTAGTTTGTTACTCAACTGATGAGGCTTATAATTGCGAAGGTGCTAGAAGTAAATCAGGTTGGGAAGCATCAAATGCAAATGGAACCGATAAATTTAACTTAGAATTAAAGCCTGGAGGAAGTAGAAGTTGTAGCGGTTATTTTGGCGGTGAAGGTTCATATGCATATTGGTTTTCCGGAACGGGATATGTCATGTTTGGCCCGGATAATAATGATCATTTTTGGGATGACTTTGGAGATGAGAATTGCGAAAATAGTTTTGGATTCGCAATTAGGTGCATACAAAATAAACAATAACAATTTTTAACTGAAAAATCATGAAAGTTAATAGTTCAAAACAAATAAGACAGTTAGTATTTCTTCTACTAACCTCCATCTGCTCATCTTTTGTGTTTTCTCAATCAAAGAAGGAGCAAATTGAACTATTGCAACAGCGTTTTGATAGTTTACAGGTCGTTCAAAACCAATTAATCGTTGCCGGCACCAAAACACAAAAGGAGTTTGATGTATATAAAACACTGTCGGAAAAGCGATTAGATAGTTTAAATACCTTGCGTGCAGCTGAGTTAAAACGCAATGAATCGTTAAGCACACAATTGAATGAAGCAAACGCACGAAATCAGAAAAACGATCAAGAATTACTCGGATTAAAGCGTTCCCTTCAAGAAAGTGAAACAGCGATAATCGCGTTAACGCACCGTGTTGATTTGTTATTGGACTCTGTCACCATGTATAAAAAAGCATTAGAAAAGACTGTGACTGTTCGTGATTTATCCGATGGAAAGTTTAGTCAAAGCGAGTTGAATTTCATCATCGAATACTTTAAAAAGGAAATACTCAACTATTCTCATGATGGGTTAGGAGCTGTCATGGAAATAAATGATGAAGAAATTATCGTTCACCGCGAGGGAGAGTTAGGGTATGTGCCAGCATTTCATTTGGAAAAAAAACTACCTACTTGGATTGCTGGTGACTTGGACCATGATGGAACGAATGAAATTATTTTTGATGTTTTTTTTACAGGGGGAGGGACTACTTATTGGATTAAAATATTTTGTCTTAAGCTTAATGAAAATAGTCGTTATTCGCTCATTGAAATGGACGCTCCATGCCCTTGCACAAACAAATTGGAATGCCGAGAAACTATTGGACCTGTTGTTGGTTTTGCAAATAATCTCATAACAATCGATGCCAATTGTTTTCTTGCTGACGATGTCATGTGTTGCCCAAGTTCAAACGTGAAAGCGAAATATAAATTCCTCAACAACAAATTGATATTGATGAATTGATCAACATTTACAGTGTATGCGGAACCCGAAAAGCATAAGAGTAGGGAAATCAAATAAATTAGAATCATGAAACTAAAATTTGCCTTAATATCGATTGTCACGCTCATGGCTTTTACATCGTGTAAAAAAATGAAAGGTCCAAGATTAACCATCAACGGATCTAACGACACCATCATCACTTTGTATAGTACGTATACAGATCTGGGAGCCTTTGCAACAAACCCAGACGGTACGCTTCTCGATTTCACCGTTGACAACCCAGTGAACACATCTGAAGTTGGTTATTACTATGTTAGTTACTCAGCGACAAATGAATATTCTACTATCCAATTAAAGAGAAAGGTCACCGTTTTAGCAAACATTGGTCAAACCTACAAAGGCGGAATGTTTTTTGCTTATATTCAAGAAGGAGATCTTGGTTATGTGGATGGAGAGATACATGGTTTAGTTTGTTCAACTGCTGACCAAAGTACTGGAGCGGCTTGGGGTTGTCAAGGTGGAAACGTTCCAACTTCCGATTTTAATGGCTCAGGATCTAATAATACGAGTCTCATTGAAAATTCATGTGGTGAGGCAAATATCGCCGCGAAAATCTGTTCGAATCTCACTTTGAATGGCTATTCAGATTGGCATTTACCTTCAAAAAATGAATTGAAATACATGTATCAAAACCTACATTTAAACGGATTGGGAAATTTCTCGACCACGCCGGGTGATAATTTTTATTGGAGTTCCACACAGTTCGATAATGGACAAGCGTGGTACAGGTATTTTGCCACCAACAACGAAACCACTGGATTTAAAAACGGTACCTTGAGAGTGAGGGCAGTGAGAAAGTTTTAGAAAATTGAGTGAAGACTACCTGAAGTCGGATAAAAACTCGGATAAACGAAAAAAAGCAGAGTTCCAAACTTCGCTTTCGCTCTGTTTCTCACTCTGCTTTTATGTACCCCGGGCCGGAATCGAACCGGCACTCCCGAAAGAACAGGATTTTGAATCCAGCGCGTCTACCAGTTCCGCCACCGGGGCATTCAGGGTGCAAAGATAACAATAAATTAATTTAGATTCCAAAACTTGGAGCCATATTGTTGTTCAATGCAGCGCAATAGTTGCAATC
>CANHMH010000170.1 GCA_947461635.1 Flavobacteriales bacterium
CAGAAACTTTATATTGTTAATTTTCGTGTTTTTTTTCAAAAAAAATTTCAAATGAAGCAAATTCAACATGAATTAGGCAACTGGTACGCTGCTCATAAACGAGCCCTTCCTTGGCGAGAAACAAAGAATCCATATTTCATTTGGCTAAGTGAAATCATCCTTCAGCAGACGCGTGTGGATCAGGGAATGGCGTATTATTTCAAGTTTATTGAGGCTTTTCCCAGCGTTTTTGACTTGGCGAAAGCGGATGAGCAAGTTGTTCTGAATTTGTGGCAGGGACTTGGATATTATAGTCGGGCGCGTAATTTACATCGGACGGCAAAACAGATCGTCGATGAATTTGAGGGGCAATTTCCCAAAAGTTATGACGGATTGCTAAAATTAAAGGGGGTTGGTCCATATACCGCTTCCGCAATTGCTTCCTTTGCCTTTGATTTACCCCATGCTGTTCTCGATGGAAATGTATTTCGTGTGTTGAGTCGTTTACATAATTGGCATGAGCCCATCAATTCTACGCAAGGGAAGAAAGATTTTGAGAAATTCTCAAATGAACTCCTCGATAAAAAAAATCCTGCGACCTTCAATCAAGCGATAATGGAATTTGGGGCCTTGCATTGTAAGCCTACTCAACCTTTGTGTCATGATTGTCCATTGGATATTTACTGCAGTGCAAATAACGAAAAGACCGTTGGACAACTTCCTGTGAAGCTAAAAAAACAAGGTGTTCGCAAGCGGTATTTTGTTTTTGAATTAATTCAACCAAAAAAAGGAGTCATTCTGCTTCAGAAAAGAAATGAAAAAGATATCTGGCAGCATTTGTATCAATTTCCTCTGAAAGAATTTTCGAGCCAGGAAGAGAAAGAGCTGTACTTATCCAATAATAACTCCAAGTTTCTTTCCAAAGAATACAAGCATGTATTATCGCATCAGCATTTGTTTTGTCATTTTATTACTGTTAATCCCAGTGAAAATGATGCTGGGGAACAGGTGCAAATGAAGGATTTAGACCAATATCCCATCCCGCGAGCTATCGATCGATTTTTAGATGATTATGGACTTGATATTTTTCGTTCCTAAGCAAGATAACTTACTACCTTTGTAAAAATTCGAATCATGATTCAACTCATTCATTCTACTGAAGCCAAGGGATGTGCTTCTAAAGTTTACCTAATTGAAACTGGAGCAACAGAGATTCCAGGATTAACAACAGAAAACGTTTCAGGTTTTCAGTCGAGCGATAAGAAATTTGATTACTTCAAAAGTCCTGAAGGCTTTACTTTTCTTGTGAAAACAGATCAAAAAGCAGAAGAAATTCGTGTTTTAGGAAATACAATTGAGGGATTAATCAACGATTCCGAGGAAACAATTCAACTGATCGGTTCTCACAATGACACATTGTTCGCCTTGTTAGAAGGTTTGCTATTGTCGAGTTACCGTTTTACACAGCACTTCTCCAAACCGAAAGATTACAAATTCAATCAGATTTTTGTAGATGCTTCCTTAACGAATGAGCAAATAAGTGAGTTGTTGTCTATGTCTAAAGCTGTTTTTTGGACACGAGACATGGTGAACACGCCTGTTTCACATTTGAATGCAGAACAATTGGCTGAAGCTATTTCAAAGCTTGGTGATGAAGCTGGATTTCAAGTGAACGTTTTAGGTAAAACACAAATCGAATCCCTGAAAATGGGTGGACTACTAGCTGTGAATAAAGGTTCCATCGACCCGCCTACATTTACTATCGCCGAATACAAACCGGAAAATGCCGTCAATAAAAAACCGATTGTTTTAGTTGGAAAAGGCGTTGTATACGATACTGGCGGACTGAGTTTAAAGCCGACAGCAGGATCCATGGATACGATGAAAGGTGACATGGCAGGAGGGGCAACAATGGCTGCCGTAATTTACTTCGCTGCGCTTCAAAAACTTCCAGTTCACATTATTGGATTAATTCCTGCGACGGATAATCGTCCGGGTGGAAATGCTTACACTCCTGGTGACGTTATCACCATGTTTGACGGAACAACAATTGAAGTATTAAATACCGATGCAGAGGGAAGAATGATCTTGGCTGATGCATTGGCTTACTCCGCAAAATACGATCCGGAAATTGTGATTGATGCAGCGACTTTAACTGGCGCAGCTTTGAGAGCAATTGGAACAGAGGCAACGATCATCATGGGTAACGCTGCTGATAGTTATTTTCAAGATTTAGAAAAAACTGGATTTGATGTTCATGAACGCGTCGTTCGTTTTCCATTCTGGGATGACTACAAAGCACACATGAAATCGAAAATTGCGGACATGAAAAACATTGGTGGTCCCAATGCCGGAATGATTTCAGCTGGAAAATTTTTAGAGCATTTCGTAAAAGCTCCCTATATTCACATGGATATTGCAGGTCCAGCTTGGTTGGATTCAAAAGAAAATTATAAAGGAGATGGTGGAACAGGAGCAGGAGTTCGTTTGTTATATCAATTCTTGAAAAATCGTTACAAATAATGGAAAAAGAACAAGGAACAACGAAAGAGCCAGTTTCTACGAAGGAATTAGTCAAAGTCGGAATCACACTTGGTGACTTAAATGGCATCGGTCCTGAAGTTACGCTTAAGGCTCTGAAGGACAACCGCATCTTAGGTGACTTCACACCCGTTATTTATGGGTCCACGAAAATCATTTCTCATTACAAGAAATTGTTAGAGCTTCAAGATTTTCAATATACGACCTGTAAGGACGCAAGTGAGATTCAAGCCAAAAAAATTAATGTGATCAATGTTTGGGATGAAGATGTTGAACTACAAGTTGGGGAATCTACTGCAAATGGCGGAATGTATGCTTTCAAATCGTTAGAAGCAGCCACTCAAGATTTGTCTGAGGGAAAAATTGATGTCTTGGTTACGAGTCCATTTAGCAAAGATGCCATTCAAAAAGCTGGATTTCAATTCCCAGGTCATACAGAATACCTAGCAGACATGTCCGGTGTTTCAGAGGCGCTAATGATTTTGGTTTCGGAAAGACTAAAAGTTGCATTGGTAACGACACATATTCCCATTAAAGAGGTTAGTTCTGCCTTAAACAAGGAAGGAATTCTCTCTAAAATTGAGAAATTCGAACAATCATTGAAAAAAGATTTCGGAATTGTTAAGCCTAGAATCGCTGTGTTTGGATTGAATCCACATGCAGGAGAAAATGGCAAATTAGGAGTGGAAGAACAGGAGATTATTTCACCTGCCATTCAGCAAGCAAAGAATAAAGGTGTTTTGGCTTTTGGTCCTTTCCCTGCGGATGGTTTCTTTGGTTCAGATTTAAAAAATCAATTTGATGGAATTCTTGCGATGTATCATGATCAAGGACTTACTGCATTTAAAGCATTAGCTTTTGATGATGGAGTGAACTTTACGGCTGACCTTCCAATCGTTCGAACATCGCCGGATCATGGCACCGCATTTGACATCGCAGGCAAGAATTTAGCAAACGAATTATCGATGCGAAGTGCAATGTATCTGGCTGTTGAAATTTTAAAAAACAGAAAGTTTAACAAGCAAATACATTTGAATCATCTACCCTTCACAAAAGAAGAAAGAGGAAAAAAAGAGTCGGATCGACTGATATAATTTTAAAAATCCAAATAAATTTTATAATTTCGCGGATTCATTTTTGTTCATTGTAAAAACGATATGATAAGTCCTTATACGATACCATTTGTTGGATTGAAGCTAGGGCAGCATCTTTTCGATTTTACTTTAGACAAAACGTTCTTTGAATCTTTGCCGTATTCATTGGTTGATGACGGAAAATTAGTAGTGAAATTAAACCTGGAAAAGAAAGAAACAATGCTTGTTGCTAGTTTCGAAGTAAAAGGAGTCGTTTCAATGCCTTGTGCCAGATGTAATGAGGAAATGAGTCAGAAAATCAAAGGTGATTTGACTGTTTACTATGTGCTTGGAGATGAGGAATCTGAGGATGAAAATTTAATTGTAATCCCCAGAGAAAGCTACGAAATCGACGTTCAACAATCGATGTATGAGATGATCATGTTGGCCTTGCCCGCAAGATCAGCACACAAAAAAAATGAATGCAACGAAGAAATGGTTCGACTAATAGAACAATATACGTCGAAGCCAAATTCAACAGATGACAATGAAAGTATTGACCCAAGATGGGCAGCATTAAAGAATTTAAATTGATATAAATACATAGTTATGGCGCATCCTAAACGCAGAATTTCCACAACAAGACGTGACAAACGTAGAACGCACAAGAAAGCGACTGCTCATCAAGTGGCAACATGCCCTACAACAGGTCAG
>CANHMH010000171.1 GCA_947461635.1 Flavobacteriales bacterium
CAGTTGGTATTGCAAATGGAAAGGTTACAAAACTTTGTTGTGGGAAATTATCGCTTAAAATTGAGTTGATTTGTCTTTCTTCAACGGGTTCCATTAATGAACGTGAACTGACTTCTATCAAAACTCTTTGTGGTAAATATTCTGATGTGTCAATTACTGAATTGTATAGAATTTCAATTACCTGCGGGTCTTTATCTGAATCTATTACTGGTTGAGCAATTAATTTACATTCATCAATCGCTTTCCATTCAGTCAGTATTTTGTTTAAGTCGGCGAGGAAAGTTGTTGATATAAACTCACAAGATTGTTTTCTTAGATTTTTGATTTGCGTTTTACTAATGTCGCCATCAAAACCAAAAAACTTTCGATCAATTGCCAAATCAATATCTTCCGAAAATCGTTCTATCAGATTCCAACCTTTGCTTAGTGAAGTCCCGCCTTTGAAAACAATATTTTTACTGTATGGTAATGAAAAAGATGCATTCAATGCCATTGTGACCCACCAGTCCTTTTCAATTGCTACTGATGGCAAACCAGTTAATTCTGTTGCCTGATTTAGAATTTCAATTCTTCTTTCCTTCGATAATGTTAGCCAGTTTGAATTCATTTAATTGTTTGTGTTATTATTTTGTTTATCCAAGCTGGTGCAAGTTTGGCATCATTCAATCTATTTTCTATTTTTTCCTTTTTGAGAAGTGTCTGAATTTTCAATAGTGTTTCATCATCTAATTTTGATTGACCAATCGTTTTTAGTGCTTGAATGACTAAACTGCTTATTTCGCCTTGTACTAATAAATTTTTGGGACTTGTGTTTTTAAAAGTAATTGTGCGTTTTCCAACTTTAATACTTCTTGCTGCTCCATCGGTTAGATAAACTACCTTCATTGGAACTTGGGTTGATAAGCCTAATTTATTCAATGCTTGCACTCCTGTTGGGACAATCCTTGCTTTGTCTCGTCTTGCAATTGCTTTGGCTATATCTTCGGTTGATGGATAAAGAACCCCAAGTTCTTTGTCTATTTTTGGATAGAAGTAAATACCGTGAGCCAGGCGAACAAGTATTTCCTTTTCTTTCAATCTTAGCAGGGCTTTCTTAACGCTTTCGGGATTGCCATAATCTAAGAAGTCATCCACAAAAAGAACACTTCCTTTTGTATGCGATTTCAGCAATTCAGCAATCTTATTTTCTACTATTGGTCGTTCCATTACGATTTATTTCGTCCCAAATATAGTGAATATTTGGGACAGGTTGCAGTGCGAATTAAATTATTTTTTTCTTTTGAATGGTTGGTAACTTTATGAGAAAAAAACATCAATCACCCTCCGTTTTTTCTCCACGATTTTTCTGTAGGTTCAGTAATTCACCAATAATGATCGCAGGTTCTTCACGTTCTTGCAAATATTTCTCGAAAGCCCAATGGACATCCCTAGTGATGTAAAAATGTCGACTTAAGTGTTCTTCTATTTTTTCCGGATAAACGGCATAAAAAGAAATATCGTTTAAATAACTAAAAGAAACAGTTCGATGATGAACATTCACAACTACTTTTCCAAAAGTCAATAAATTGTTGAAATGTGCTGCTAAAACGAACAAATCCGTTGTCATTTCTGGTGGAAAAGTATGTATCACATTTACGTCAAAATGCAACTCTTTATCGTGTAACAAATAACGGTAAAATCCATCCTTGTTTTCGGCAAGTGTGAACGTTGATTCCACGTATTTCTCTGTTTCGTAAACGCCATGTCGCCACGAATTTACTTTGTGTAACTGAATGAGTTCATCCCAGACAAACTTTTCTTGTTTATTCGGTTTGCGAAAGAAAGCACTAAGTTTCTTAAAAAAGATCTTTAGTCTATTTAGGGAGGTAGCTTCTTTTTTCATATCGTCTGTTTTGTTCTTTTTTGGGTTAAATACGCTGTTGATCCAAATGGCGATGATGGTTAGAGGGATGACCGCATCTAAAATAGTACTATCCATTATTTATATATTTTCATGATTGTCATTGCCAATGATTCCCACTTCTTCCAATTTTTTCTCTAATCCCACCCAATCAACCATCATTCCGTGCTCCAAAACGATGTTTCGTCTCAAGGGAATTCCTGTTGCAATATCATCAAGGTACAATTGATTACTTTCCTTCGCTACATCCAAATCAAAGGACCGTGGTTCTAATTTTTGAGGAAGAAATTTTTCAATCGGCTGTTGGATTCCCTCAAACGAGTGAATGAATTCCAAGGCTTCGTGTACATGTTGCACATCGATGTCTGCGCGATAGGTGTTGAGAACGATTTCGTGTCCTGCTGCTTGAAGGCGTGCAATGACCTTGATCGCATGTGGATTCTCCACACCAATTTCAGGGAAATAATGTTCGACAACCGTTCCGTCGAAGTCTAGGTAGATTTTCATGTGGTTTTATTGAATAAATTTCACCAACTCTCGGTTCAAACGAATTTTGTGTGTCCCCTCCGGAGTCGCCATGATGCTATAGTCTTCGAATTGTTGACTACCAACGCACTGACGAAATTTAGCGCGAATGCGGGCCATGACCTCGTTCATATTGTTATCCGTGACATCCGTCAGACGGGAAATGGCTTCATCGATTAGTTGATTCGATGCTTGTTGACTAAACATCGCATAGTAAGTCCTTAATTCCACTTTGTGATCTACTAAATGACTACGCATAATTCCTTCGGGATGATTGAGGTAGAGTAGGAATAGTGCGCGTTCCTTTGGATTTAAATTTATTTCCAGATCACCTAAATCTGTGAGGTAAACACGTTTGCTTAAACCCCTGACTTCCAATCGGCTATTTTCCATCAAAAGAATGGAACGCTGACGAAACAGCAAGTTCCCCCTGATTCCATCCATGATGGTAAATAATTCACGCGCTTGGACACGGTTCACATCGCGATTGGTAAGAATGTTCATGCAATCTTGGCAAAGATCTCCTGTTCGCATTTTCAGAATAATTTGTGGTTTTTTCACACAGAAGTCCATCATGCAACCACGCGGCTCTTTGTGCAATGCGTTCAGCGTTTCGACTTGCGAGCGAAACATCATACTGCGCAAAATCCAAGCAGCTACTTCATAGGCAATCGGGAAACGGCTGTCTAAATCGTTTCCAAAATAGTAGGACCAATTGTTTGTTTGAATGAAATAATTCTTCAGTGATTCATCATAACTTCCGAACCAATTGTGTTCATTGGATTCGTTGGTTAACAGCATCACATGGTCTTCCTTCGCAATGTTCTTGTTTTTGCGAAAATCTTTGCAAATCCCAAAAAGTTGCCTCCACGTATGAACTTTTTCTTTGTGAGGAAAGGAAATATTGTAGTTAGCCAATTTGTTGTTATCGGTACTTAATTTGGCTAAGGGCGGTTGCTCTTTTTTTTCAAACTCCCATTCTGTATCGTATGTTTTAAATCGTTCCGAATCAGGGAGAACAATGGGCTCTGAAGGCACAAATTCAATGCTTCCGCGGTGTTTGCGAAGTAAGTTAAGGACATTGTTGAAATCCTCTAGTGGATAACCCGATGCCCGAATGAGGTGTACCTTCATAGCCTTGTTTTTTTATTAAAAAGTATCGTTATTTCTGCGGTCCTTGTTGCTAAAAATATCGAAAATGTCCCGCTTTAAATTTCCTTTCGATTTTTCACTCGCATAGGCCTTGATTCCGTCACTCATGTCATCCATGAATCCTGCATACGAAGATTTACTAAAGTTCATTACGTTTTCCTTTCGAATATTAAGCATATGTGAGGTGTGAATCGCATCAAAGTCCGCGCCAAGGAAACTGAATGTCCATTTTCCAGTGTCATCTAACTCCTTGATTAAGTGCGCTACATCGTGATACGAGTACATTCTGGACGCATTTTCGTGTCCGTCAGTGATGATGATGACCACGACTGACATTTTGTCCTCCGCGATGTCCTTACCATACCGTTGCTTGATGCTGTAAATCGATTTTCCAATCGCGTCGAGTAGGGCAGTGGTGCCATTTGGGATGTAGGTCTCGATCGATAACTCGTTAATGAGTCCGACATCGCTGTGTTGGATGCGATCCACGACATCGTGGTTAAAAAAGGTCAACGAGCACAGATACGATTGATCTACGTGTGTTTGCTTGAGCTCTTGAATCGTTTTCAATTGCGTGTTAAATCCTGCGATGGTTTGGGACTCCATGCCTGCCATCGATCCACTTTGGTCTACGATAAAGTGGTAAAGCGTTGTTTTGTTTTTCATAACGGTTGTTTTAAATTGTTTGACAAATATTTCTTCTTTTTTTACCGATTTCTTCTTTTCTGCA
>CANHMH010000172.1 GCA_947461635.1 Flavobacteriales bacterium
AGGTAATTGAAGCCCAAACAGTGGATAAGAAGGAGGTATATTAAACTATTTTTAGGATAACCTTTCGAGTCACTAGAAACATGTCAATTCTATTGAGAATGATCCGTTTTACTAATATTTAACAAGATTACGTGCAAACACCCCGAGAATTCCGTAAAAACACTGATGTCATGATGGAATTTCTGATCGTATTTTTGAGATTATGCTATACATATGTCAGTAAATGGTTTAGGTGTTTACACCTAATAGACTAAGTGTAAACACTTAATTTTAAAACGTAAAAAATTGCTATTCAAAAAGTTAATTTTTGTTTTCTTTTTTGAGTGCATCTTGTATGAGAAGCCTAAGTAAATTTGAGAAACAAACATTTTATTAACTTTAAAAAAACAAAATTATGGCAGGTTCAATTATTACCTTAGCGGATGGTTCAACAAAGACGGCTCGCTTCCGTAGAAAGTTCTCAAATGAAACAAAAGCAGTTTATTATTCCTCAAATGTATACAACGATTTAATGGCTCAAGATGGTTGTGTGGGCATTCGAATATACAATGCAATTGATGAAGATGGTAACATGACGAATGTTTTAGTCGGAGTTGATTCAAATGGAGATGATATGTATACAGGAACATTAATAAATTATGGAACAATTTGTCCGCCAATATGTCCACCAAAGAACCCATTAAACAGTTGATCGATTTATACCAGATTACTTATTTTACTATGTTAGGGGTAGATTTTTTACCCCTAATTGCAATAATTTTACTGTCACTAAAAAACAGAAGTGTAATTCTATCTGGTATTTACATTACTTTTTTTAGTTGTACTGCCCTGGTTCAATGGATGACGTATTACTTCGCCATAAATTCATTGAGTTCAATCTGGATAACTAATTTATATGTATTTACTGAATTACTACTTTTATATTTTATTTATCGAAATCGAAATCAAGTCCGCATATTTCGAAGATTCCAATTTTTCTCAATGCTAATTTTCTTAATATTATTTTGTACTGAATTCAGTACATATAAATTTATGCAGAATTCTTATTTAGTGAGTTCCTTTTTTATTCTTTTTTGGTCTGTATACTCAATTATTATGAGTTTATACGATCACAATCTCGCAAATAAAATTTCCGATTTTGATAAATACTTCAATTTTGGAATATTATTTTATTTTTCGGTGACAATAATTTTCTTTTTTCTTTTTGATCAAATTAATTCTAGAAATTATTTGATTTGGACATTCCATAATATTTTGGAAATTTTTACAATCCTGATTTTAACCGTAGCGATATGCACTATACCATCGAAGTCAATCTCATAAAATATGTTTTATTTGGATTAGGGATTTTGTTTTTTTTTACAGCCTCTTTTATTGGTCTTTTCCTTGTATTTAAAAAGCGTTTGGAGAAAGAACAAGAAGCTTTGCGAACGGCGGAAGTTAATTTTGAGCGTCAAATTAGTGAAGCCACCATTCAGGCTGAACAACAAGAACGCGTTCAAATAGCCATGGACCTACACGATGAAATTGGGGCGCTCGTAACCGTGTTGAAAATCAATATTCTCAACGCTCAGAATCGATTGGACCAACCAGAACGCTTATTTGGACTCCTGAATGAAACATCTGAAGTCATTGAGAAAACTGCCGATACCATTCGGCGTATTTCCAATCGTATTTCGCCACCTACTTTAGTCAAAATGGGTCTAGATACTACACTGATTGAATTGGTGAAAACCATTCAAGCAACTGGGAAAATGACCATCAATTACCAAAGTAATTTAAATGGCATTCGTTATCGCTTGGATGCGGAATTGAACATGTACAGAATCATTGTCGAAATGTTGAATAACGTTTTGAAGCATAGCCATACTTATCAATTGGACCTTGAAGTTATGCGATCGAATGAGAACCTAAAAATAACCTTTAATTATATGGGAATTGGACTTAATAATGCACAAGTTCAACCTTTATTACGTCAAGAGAAGGGAAGCGGCTTGAAAAGCATTCAATCAAGAATCAATCACTTTAAAGGAAGTATAAACTACCAAGTCGATCAGAAGGGCAAGGCTGAAATTTTGATTAAAATACCAACCGATGAAATCAGAAATTAACGTCATTATTGTCGATGACCAAAAACTCATGCGACAAGGAATTATTAAAATGTTTGAAGATCACTCACATATTAATGTGGTGCACGAAGCTTCAGACGGAATTGAAATCATTAATTGGTTAAAGGAAAACAAGAGTAAAATTCGTGTGGATGTTATCCTTATGGATATGCAAATGCCCAACATGGATGGCTGGGAGGCTACAGAACTGATCACGCGCAAATACAAAAGTTTAAAAATCATTGGGCTCAGTTCCTACGATAATGAAGCATTTGTTGATCGGCTCATGAAAAATGGGGGTAGGGGCTACCTATTAAAGGTTCAAGAAATCAAAGAAATTGTTACAGCGATTGAACAGGTTATGGAAGTTGGTTACTATCTGAGCGAACGTGTTCCATTGACGAAAATTCAAGAATTCCTTCATAAAAATGTCGTTTTGCCTTCTTTTAATACCTCTGTTCTTTCTGATCAAGAAGTAAGAGTTGTACAACTGATTTGCCAAGAGAAAACCAGTCAAGAAATAGCCGATGCTTTATTCATATCTCGGAAAACGGTTGAATCGCACCGCGATCGTATCATGGCAAAAATCGAAGCGAAGAACATGGTTGGAATCGCCATGTATGCCGTGAAACATCAATTGGTTAAGTTTCACTAAAATCATTAAACCATCGTTTAAAAAAGTGATTTTCTTTTAATTCCTGTATAAATGATTGAGCAAAACAGTCGTTTTAACGCATTATTTAGCACTGTGAAACGTGGGTTAAAAACCCTCTTTACATCGGTGAAAATCCGTATTATCTTTTTTTAATTAATTAGCTTAAGTGTCTGTATAACAATTAAATATGTCTGTCTATACATGGTTAGACACTTTGGGTTGTTATAAAAATATTTGTTCTATTCCCTAACTTTCGGATGCAATTTTTAACCTCTTTTTGAAGAGTTCAGCTGGTGTTTTTTATTCAATAGAAAATCCAATTAGTAGTTGTTCATATTCATCGAAGGGTAATTAACTATTTCAAATTGAACCGATTTTTTGTCATGCTAACTTTGATTTATCTACTTACTGAAAACTCAATAGGTCAAGTGATGTATGTGCCTGCATCAATTGACTCGGCTCAAATTAAAGATACATCCTTTGTTTCAGTTGATTTCATGAAGTTTATGAGTGAATTTGCGGTTCCAACTATTCGCCTTCCTTTTGATTTGAATTCGAAACATCCAGAAAATTTACCAACGAAGGATAGTTTGCTTCAATGGCAACAATATATCACAACTGTAAACGGAAGAGTGAATATGGGGTATGATTTGGGACAATTGCCGAATTATGTTGCTCCGAATGTTGTTCGTCCAATGCAGGTATTTCACACAGAAGCATCTATGAATGCTACTTTGCTGTTTTTGCCTGTTAAACTTTCTTGGCGTTACGCCACCATTAAAAATCCAATTGGGGTCAATAATTATTTTAGACTTTCCATGGATACAGATCGATTCAAAGAATTGTCCAAATTGAATCAGGCAGAAGTAAGTGGTCAAATCGATAAACAATTAGATATTATATCTGAAAAACAGGGCGTGTTAAATGGAAAACTTGGCTACACAGAATTACTCCGGGATCAAATGAAATTACAACTCCAAAAAACACTTCAAGAACAACAGTCAAAACTGAAGGAAATGGCTGAAGTAAAAGTGAAGGCTGATTATGTTAAAATGGATTCACTCATTAGAGATTCCATAAACAGGGTGGAACCTGCTAAACGTGATAGTTTAATGAATGCTTACAATGAAAAACATGATCAAGCACTTGAAGCAAAGAATAAATTGGATTCATTAGAAGCCCAGTTTCAATTGCGTGAAAAGCAAATCGAACAACTTCAACAAAAAGTGGACACGATTCAGTTTTATGTGTCAAAACTTTCTTCCATGAAAAATCAATTGGATTCCGTTGAAACGAATGCCCTAGATCAAAAAGAAAAATGGATGACCATCGCAAAGAGTGTTTCGGCTAAGCAACTGCAAAGTTTGGGTTTATTTAAAAACTTGGATATAGGTTTGACTTATCCAAAAACGAGTGCACTTTCGAAAAATGCCATTCCTGTGAAAGGTATCGATATGGAAATTCAAAAAGGACATTGGTTTTATGCATTGACTGCGGGAGTTACCATGAATAATTTGATGGTCACCAATAACACTTTGCA
>CANHMH010000173.1 GCA_947461635.1 Flavobacteriales bacterium
CAGAAATAGCTTCTGGAAATCTTTTCAATTCCACATACATAAAAGCTAATTCACTTTGGTAATGCTCATTTTTCGGATCTAACTCCGACGCTTTTAAGGTGTGAACAGCGGCTTGGTCCAGGTTTTCTTGATTCAAATAGATTTGAGCCAAGGCAAAATGTGCGGCATCATCTTTTTGATCGATTAAAAGGCACGCATTGAACTTATCAATCGCCTCCTGATTTTGACCGTTGAGTTTTAAACGCACACCATCGTGAAATGAACGAATATATGCGGCATCGTGCACCATAGTCGGCTTTTTCTTTAGTCCAGCGCAGGACGCCAACAGAAAAATACACGTAAGAAGAGAAAGGATTTTATTCATGTGTCGTGCTAAAGTCACCTAAACTAAGGTCTTTTGATCGTCCTTTGTATACAACATTCGAGCCAAGCATTGAATCCGCAATATTCGCGTTAGAGATGTGTGTGCTTTGTTGAATGTTTGTATTGCGAATAATCGAATTTTCAATCACTGAATTTGCACCAATAGAAACATGTGGTCCAATAACAGAAGCGTGAATTTTCACATTTTTACCAATAAAACAAGGTGGTTTGATCACTGAGTTAATGGATTCAACGTGTTCATCCTGCTTGGAAAGACCTGCAGCATGATCAAATTCCAATACGCGTTGATTGGTATGAACCGTTACTTCTTTGTTGCCACAATCCAGCCATTCTGAAACAGTTCCTGGCTTGAAAATTACGCCGGATTCTGTTAAACGTCGAAGGGCATCTGGTAACTGGTATTCTCCACTTTTAATGACATCATTGTCAATCAAGTACTGTAACTCCTTGTGTAAGCGTTCGCCATCTCGGAAATAATAAATTCCGATCATGGCTAAATCTGACACAAATTCTTTTGGTTTTTCCACGAAATCGATGATTTCTCCGCGTTCATTCATTTTAATGACACCAAAAGCACTGGGGTCTTCAATTTGTTTTACCCACAAAATTCCTTCATCTTCTGAGCTGATTTTAAAGTCCGCTTTGAATAAGGTATCTGCAAAAGCTACGACAACAGGTCCTGTTAATTTCTCTGCAGCACACAACACAGCATGCGCAGTTCCCAACGGTTTATGTTGGTAATGAATGGATCCTTTTGCACCCAATTTCTCTGCAACAGCTAATAATTCTTGTTCTACTTCCGTTCCGAATTCACCAACGACAAATGCAATTTCATCAATTTTCTCCGCACAAACGCGCGCGATGTCCTCCACGAGTCGGTGAACAATTGGTTTTCCTCCTACAGGAACCAAGGGTTTTGGAACAGTTAATGTGTGAGGTCTTAATCGGCTTCCTCTCCCAGCCATCGGTACGATTACATTCATTCTTTCTTATTTTACTCCCGTACTACCAAATCCTCCAGCGCCACGCTCGGAGTCTGTAAGTTCCGTGACTTCTACTAATGCTACTTTTTGAACTGGACAAAACACCATTTGTGCGATGCGTTCACCGTCTTCAATGTCAACGGTTTCATCGGATAAATTGATTAAAATCACGCCTACTTCTCCACGGTAATCTGCATCCACTGTGCCAGGTGTATTTAAAACGGTTAGTCCTTTTTTCAATGCCAAGCCACTTCGTGGACGAATTTGACATTCAATCGATGGATCCATTTCCAAAAACAATCCTGTTTTAATCAGTGTGCGTTGCAAGGGTTTTAACGAAACGGTCGCTTCTATATTCGCACGAATATCCATGCCCGAAGAGCCTGATGTTTCGTATTTAGGTAAGTCGTGTTTGGACTTATTGGTGATTTTTACCTGCATTTTGTTCAATTATAGTCAAAATTAGTAAAATAGAGGTCCTGAAAACGGCTTGGATTTAGGAGAAATGAACAAGGTACTATTAACAACCTACTGAGTTATTTTCTTTGTCCGCTTTGGATTTGGGAGGAGTTTTCACCTCAATTCACTACTTTTGTTTTTGCAAATTAAATGTTATGTTAGAAATTCAACGCATTCGCGCCGAAAAGGACGCTTTAGTCAAAGGTTTATTAAAAAGAAATATTCAAGCGGAAGCTACCCTGGATGAAATCCTTTCGAAGGATCAAGAATGGCGTGCGGCTAAAACAGAATTAGATAACATCGCTGCAGAAATGAACCAATTGGCGCGTACTATCGGAGACTTATTTAAGTCAGGAAAGCAAGCAGAAGCGGCATCCATGAAGGAAAGAACAGCTGGACTCAAAGTAAAAGAAGCAGCCTTAAAAACGACGGTTGATCGCTTCGAGGAGCAAATCACCAAATTATTGTACACCTTGCCAAACGTTCCAAACGAACTTGTTCCAAGTGGACGTGATGCAAACGATAACGAAACAGTGTACGAACAAGGATCTACTCCAAATTTTGGATTTCAAGCCTTGCCTCACTGGGATTTAGCAAAAAAATACAACCTCATCGATTTTGAATTAGGTGTCAAAGTAACTGGCGCTGGATTCCCGTTTTATCGTGGAAAAGGAGCGAAATTACAACGTGCCTTGATTCAGTTCTTCTTGGAAGAAGCAAGTCAAGCAGGATACGAAGAAATTCAAGCACCATTGATGGTAAACGAAGCCAGTGGAATTGGTACAGGGCAACTTCCGGACAAAGAAGGACAAATGTACTACATGAAAGAGGATGACTTTTACATGATTCCAACTGCTGAAGTTCCCTTAACAAATATTTACAGAGACGTTCTTTTACCTAGTCCTGATTTCTCCATCAAAATGTGTGGTTATACCCCATGTTTTAGAAGAGAAGCTGGATCTTACGGTAAAGATGTGCGCGGATTAAACCGCCTGCATCAATTTGATAAAGTAGAAATTGTGCGCGTAGAACATCCATCTAACACAGCGCAAGCATTGGAAGACATGATGGAACACGTAAAAGGACTTTTAGACAAACTTGGACTACAGTTCCGAATTCTACGCTTATGTGGCGGTGATATGGGCTTTGCCTCTGCGATGACTTATGACTTTGAAGTCTATTCAGCTGCACAAGAAAAATGGTTGGAAGTAAGTTCAGTTTCCCGTTTCGATACCTTCCAAGCAAACCGATTGAAATTGCGCTTTAAAGATGCTGACAAAAAAACACAGTTGTGTCATACCTTGAATGGTTCAGCGCTTGCGTTACCACGAATCGTTGCGGCATTATTGGAAAATCACCAAGTCGAAAATGGAATTATCATTCCTGAAGCGTTGCGTCCATACACTGGATTTGACCGCATCGATTAAGGCATGAAACGCGTAACAGGTATTGGTGGAATTCTCTTCGAATGTGAGAATCCGGAAGAAATGAAATCTTGGTATCAAAAACACCTTGGACTTCAAACCGATGCTTATGGAACGAATTTTGAATGGCGAAATGCGGATAATCCAAGTCAAAAAGGATTTACGCAATGGAGTCCGTTTCCAACAAATGCTCCCTATTTAAAACCATCGAAGAATTCTTTCATGATGAATTACCGTGTGGAGAATTTATCTGAACTTGTTCCAATCTTGCTACAAGAAGGCGTTCAAATTCTCGATGAGATCCAAATAGAGGAGTATGGAAAATTCGTTCATATTTTAGATCTGGAAGGAAATAAAATTGAGCTGTGGGAACCCAACGACGAAGCATATAATCAAATTGTGGATGGACGAACAAAATAATCGATTCACAAACAATCTATTGGGAATTCGAACGTTAATCAAGCCAACAACCTTATCTTCGTAAGGCATGACGCCGAACTATTTTTGGACTTTCTTGGTATTTTGTTTTATTTCCATCGGAGCACAAGCTCAACTTGGGAGTCAACGAGACATTAACCAAAAATTTAATACAGAATGGAAGCGCATTGATACACTTAGTATTTATCCAAGTTCCTTTTTTGTCCTAAACGGGAAAGACACCTTAAAATCAAGCGACTACGAAATTGATTTTATGTCAGCTCAGTTTCGCTTAATCAATGAAATCTCGGATTCACTTAGCATCCACTACCAAGTTTGGCCCTTTGATTTCACCAAAAACTACATGAAACGCGATACGAGTTTCCTCTTTCAAGGACGTCCACAAAGCGAACGAGATTTATTCAAAATAGAAGCGAATACGCCCGAAACAGCTATTTTTGGTGGAAATGAAATCACTAAAAACGGGAGCATCTCCAGGGGACTGAGCTTTGGAAATAAACAAAGCTTAGGAATAAACTCCGCTTTAAATTTGGAGTTAAATGGAATGATCAGTGATAACTTGAAGTTAAGCGCTTCAATTTCC
>CANHMH010000174.1 GCA_947461635.1 Flavobacteriales bacterium
CTCCGACATGTTACGATCCCAATGTTGTCCAGTATGTACAATTTCGACTTGAAGTTGTGGGTACACACTAATCAGTTCTTTGAACCGTGTAACTTTGATGAAATTCGGACGAGTTCCAACGATGATGAGTATTTTCTTAATCAAAATTGCTTACTTTAGGTCAAAATTAACAAATTCACAGAATAACACGTGTTTTACCCTTAGCTTATGAAAAACAGTGAACTTTGGAAGGAAACCAAATTCGTATTCAGAAATGGGACACTTCGTGCCAATCCAAATGAGAAATTCGTTTCGGTTTCATCTCGTTTAGTTGCGAACATTGTTGCAAAGCATTATCAAGAAAACGCACTTCCTTATTTCAAAGGAGATCTTTTGGATTTGGGTTGTGGATTTTCTCCTTTTTACTCCTTTTATCGCGAACAGATTTCAAGCGTCACGTGTGCTGATTGGGCACAAAGCATGCACCAAAATCCACAATTAGATGTTATTTGCGACTTGAATGAAAAGCTTCCGTTTGATTCAGATACATTTGATTCGATCTTACTTTCGGATGTCCTAGAACACATTAGAAAACCAGAACAGTTACTCAACGAAATACAGCGTTTATTGAAAAAGGATGGTGTATTAATTATGAATGTACCCTACTTTTATTGTTTGCACGAAGAACCACATGATTATTTTCGCTACACGGAATTTGCATTAAAATCGATGATATCTGATGCCGGACTACAGGTGGAATTACTTCAAAAAACTGGAGGCACTCTTGAAATTATCACTGATTTATTCGCAAAAAACATTCGACCAATTCCTGTTATAGGTAAACCATTGTGTAAATTCTCCCAATTCCTCACTTGGCAAATGCTCAAAGTGAAACCCATTTTAAAATTAAATCAGAAAACCTCCGCAAAATATCCGCTTGGCTATTTCCTTGTCGCAAGGAACATAAATTAAAACTCAAGCATCTCCTCCCACTGTTTCAATACCCTTTCTCGGTTAAAATATTCATGAACCAATTGTTTGTTTTTTACTTTTTCTTCCGTTAAAATAGAAGTTAACTCATTTCCACCTAATAAATCTTCCATCGATCTTAGCGTAAAGCCCAATCCCTTAAAGAAATGATATGAACTTGATTTTTCCGATAAATAAACAGTTGCATTATTGTAGAGGAAATAAATAATATTACCAAGTCCTTGCTGACAATAACTGTTCAATAAAAAATACTCCACATCGGATATATAAGAATAATAATCCTGCATCGACAAGGACTCCTCTAACGTTTCAATTTTCAAGTGTGGAAATTTGAGGATTTCAGCTGTTAAAATTGATATATAATCCTTTTTTCCATAATTCAAGGGGAGTAGAATTTCTTCTTGACAATTTACTAGAGAAAGATAATTGATCACTTCTACATGGTTGAGTAATGGTGAACCGTTATGACCGACCATTATTCGTTTCTTGCTCGTTTCTTGACTAGATTGAATGAATAAATCAGTTTCATCCAGATAAGGCATGAAATGGTATTTTACAGATTGTTTAAAATCAAAAACCCGTTCAAAATCGATTGAATTAAAACTATAAAAATGACTCAAGCCACCAATCATTTTTTGGTATTTTCTTTTTGAAATTGGAAAAAGTGTTAAAGATTGACCTTTCACGAAATACAAAAAGTTTTCCCATAAATTAAATAGTAGTTTTCTCGTTAAAAATTGGCGACTAAAGGGAGCATAAGATTTCAACACTTCGAATGAAAGTTGATAAAACTCAAAGCTCCAAAACATCCAAGAAATCCGAATGTTAGGGTAGCTACTTTGTAGATGACGAAGCCATCTGAATTGATAATAATGCAAACTATGAAACAACACCTGACGAATTTCTCCTTTTTTAATCAGTGCTTCAATTTGAGTTCTTGATTGCATCAATTGAGTGGAAGGAATTCCATCTGTAGAACCACTCTCAACAAAATAAAAGTGTTTGCCTGGATCAATTTGTTCAACATAATCCATGGTCTTCTTAATAAAGACTCCATTCGCATTAATAAAAACATGAACAGTTGACATAAACTAGCGTTTAGTAGCTATTCCTGGATTTCCAATGACTTTATGATTGTCAGGAACATTCTTTGTAACAATTGCTCCCGCACCAATGACACAATTCTCTCCGATCTGGACACCTGGAAAAATAACTGCACCAGAACCGATAAATGTTTCACTTCCTATTGTGCAATTTCCCGCAATTACCGCACCCGGACAAACCTCCACAAATGAACCCAACAAGGAATCGTGTCCAATGGAAGTATTACAGTTTATTAAAGATCCTAAAGCAATTTCAGTATTCCCCATCACTATTGCTCCAGGCATGATGCAAACAGCATCTCCAAGTTTTACATTGATCGAACTAATCACAGCATGACTTGAAATAACCTGAACTGCTTTTGATTCACCAGTATTAAAAAAAAGGTGATACAAACGTTTTCTATTCAATGGTGTTCCAACTCCTAAAATAAACGCTACCGAATCCTGATCGGAAAAGTAGTTTTCTTTATCAGTTACAATGTTAAAGTGCTCGTGAATGTAGGCATTCGACACCTTTCCTGTATTATTGAAAAAGGCAAGTTTAGAAAGGTCACAACTCGCATTTTCACTGAGTACATCTAAGATTTGCATAGCAAATCCTCCTGATCCAAGAACTAACATAAAGACGCTAATTTTTGTACGATGAAACGCATGTCCATTTCGCTTAATTCATGGTAAAGTGGCAAACAAATTACCCTCCTAGAAATATCCTCAGAAATTGGACAAGCGTCATAAATAGGTAAAAAAGATAATTCATTTAATGAGGGATAGAAGTACCTTCTTAAATGGATGTTTTCCTTTTCCATTTCACTTAAAACATGAAGTAAAAACGCTTCTGACTTCAACACCAAAGGAAAATAAGCCTTATTAAAATCAAATTTATAGGACGCCGCGTTTAAACCGATTTCAGAAAGCAATGATTTATATAAATCCCATTGTCTTTTCCTTCGTGACATGATGTCATCTATATAATTCAAGTTTAACAATCCCATAGCTGCAGAAAACTCATTCATCTTCGCATTGATACCCATTGAACCAAACGTTGTAGGCGAAGTATGTCCGAAATTGCGCAATAAAACCAATTCGTCATAAATCTCTTTACTTTGACAGACAATCGCACCACCTTCTACTGTATGAAATAATTTTGTCGCATGAAAACTGATTGTGGAAATATCTCCAAAAGACAAAATACTTTTCCCATTAATTTCGGTTCCAAAACAATGTGCACTGTCGTAGATAACTTTTAACCCATATTTATCTGCAACTTCTTGAATCGCTTCGATTTCACATGGATAACCGTAAACATTTGTTGCTAATATCGCTTTTGTTTGACTCGAAATTAAATTCTCTAATTTGGATGGGTCGATGTTAAAAGTTTCTGGATCAATGTCACAAAACCTCGGAATACAATTCTCCCACAACAAGGAAGAAGTCGTCGCCACATAAGAATATGGAGTTGTAATGACTTCGCCTTGTATTTTCAATGCTTTTAAAGCCATTTGAAGGGCAATTGTGCCATTTGTTACTAAGAGTAAATAGTCAACATTAAATAGGTTCTTTAATTTCTCTTCTAATTCTAACACACACGGACCTTGATTTGTCAACCAACCACGATTCATGATATCCGCTACCTTTAGCTGATATTCATCAATTGGTGGAATAAATGGTTTTGTTGCACTTATCGTCCCTCTGTTGTATTGATTTGACATATGCGAAATACTCTTTAAGTTGAATGCTCGAAAATACACAATTAATTAGTAGTATGAATTGAAACAATAAAATTACTTATCAGAATAAACGCCCAAAACAACAATGAAATGAACTTCGAAAAAAGTTCTCACACAAAAATATTTTGTACTTTTAAAAAGTATTATTTATCCAAAAAACGACTTAAAATGAAAAAAACAATGATTTTAGGAGCTTTTGCTTCACTAATGATGGTTTCTTGCGCGAAAGATTACTCATGTAAATGTGTAACAACAGAAACGATTTCAGGTGTAAATAACTCACAAACAACTGTAATTAACGGTAAGAAAAAGGATGCTCAAGCAGCATGTGAAGCACAAACTGTAACTGTTGGTACAGTTGTAAAAACTTGTGGATTAGAATAATATCTTTCAAACCATATTTCTAGGGGGCTGTTGCCCCCTTTTTTATTTAATTTCTTCTTATGAATTTCTTCGAATCC
>CANHMH010000175.1 GCA_947461635.1 Flavobacteriales bacterium
CATCATTCAATGAATATGTCTCTAATGCCCCTTTGGCATTTGAATTTTTCTGTCTCCAGATTTTCAATGTGATATTAATGAACTTAGAAGCCATAATGTCTTTCTTAATTATTTGTAATTTCTATCTGCTATTTTGATAAACTCGTAATTCAACTCTTCTTTGTGAAGTGTAGATTGTTTAGAATCGGCTCCTTGGTATTCCCAAGCAGCAACATATTTAAAGTTTTTGTCGTCGCGTAAGGTTTCTCCCTCTGCGTCTTGGTGTTCTTCACGGAAGTGACCTCCACACGATTCTTCACGGTGTAGCGCATCAACGGCCATTAGTTGACCTAATTCAATTAAATCTGCAACACGCATTACTTTTTCCAATTCAGGATTCATTTCGTCCGCGCTTCCAGGCACATAAACGTCCTTGTAAAATTCTTCGCGCAATAACCCGATTTCTTCAATCGCTTGTTTCAATCCCTGTTCATTACGAGCCATTCCAACTTTGTTCCACATGATTAATCCCAAACGCTTATGGAAGTGATCTACAGATTTGGAACCATTGTTATTTAAGAAACGATCAATGCTTTCTTTTACTTCGTTTTCTGCTGCCTCGAATTCAGGACCATCGGTTGAAATTTTTCCTGTACGGATTTCATTTGATAGGTAATCAGAAACGGTGTACGGCGCTACGAAATAACCATCGGCTAATCCTTGCATTAAAGCGGATGCACCAAGTCTATTTGCACCGTGTTCAGAGAAATTAGCTTCTCCTGTAACGAAACATCCTTCGATGGTACTTTGTAAGTTATAATCAACCCATACGCCACCCATTGTATAGTGAACGGCTGGATAAATTTTCATCGGTGTTTCATATGGATTTTCATCGGTGATTTTTTGATACATCTGGAACAAGTTCCCGTATTTCTCCTCAATCCATTTTTTTCCTAATTCAATCATGCGTTCTTCAGATGGATCGTGCTCCCCTAAAGCATATGCTGCTTGCTTACCTTTGCTTTTAATTTCCGAGGAAAAATCTAAGTATACACCTTCATTCGTGTCATTCGCTTCAATTCCACACCCAGCGTCACATCGCTCTTTCGCTGCACGTGAAGCTACATCGCGCGGCACTAAGTTCCCGAATGCAGGGTAACGTCTTTCTAAGAAGTAATCTCTTTCTTCTTCCGAGATTTGTGTTGGTTTTAATTGTCCTGCTCTGATTGCCTCTGCATCTTCTTTTTTCTTTGGAACCCAAATTCTACCCGAGTTTCTTAAGGACTCAGACATTAAGGTTAATTTGGATTGATTTGTTCCGTGAACAGGAACACACGTTGGGTGAATCTGTACAAAACATGGATTAGCGAATAAGGCTCCTCTTTTGTGTACTTTCCAAGCAGCTGAAACGTTGCTTCCCATTGCGTTGGTTGAAAGGAAGTATACATTACCGTAACCACCAGATGCGACTACCACTGCATGTGCAGAATGACGCTCTAATTCACCTGTAACCAAGTTGCGCGCAATAATTCCACGCGCTTTTCCATCGATTTTTACTAAGTCCATCATTTCATGACGGTGATACATTTTCACGCGCCCCAATCCAATTTGACGAGATAATGCTGAATAGGCACCTAACAATAATTGTTGTCCTGTTTGACCCGCTGCGTAAAATGTTCGTTGAACTTGTGTTCCTCCAAATGAACGGTTGTCTAGAAGACCACCATATTCACGCGCAAAAGGAACGCCTTGAGCCACACATTGATCGATGATGTTACCAGAAACTTCCGCTAAACGGTGAACATTTGCTTCACGCGCACGGTAATCTCCTCCTTTAATCGTATCATAAAACAAGCGGTAAACAGAGTCCCCGTCGTTTTGGTAATTTTTCGCTGCATTGATTCCACCTTGTGCGGCAATAGAGTGCGCGCGACGCGGAGAATCTTGAAAGCAAAATGCTTTTACGTTATATCCCATTTCACCTAGGGACGCAGCAGCCGATGCTCCGGCTAATCCTGTTCCAACAACAATCACGTCAATCTTTGGACGATTGTTGGGAGCAACCAATTTCATGTGATTTTTGTGGTTTGTCCACTTCTCAGCAATTGGTCCTTCTGGAATTCTTGAATTTAATTTTGACATAATCCTGGTTTTCCTAATGGTTCATGTAAATAATAATGGGAATAATTGCGAATAAGAAAGGCACAACAATACTGAAAGCCATTCCTATTTTCTTAATGATCGGCATGTACAAGGGGTGATTTAATCCCAATGACTGAAACGCTGATGCAAATCCATGCCATAAGTGATATCCTAAAACGATCATGGAAATCACATAGAAAATAACACCAAATAAGGCATTTGAATTTTCTTTACTAAAGAAAGTCATGACAACAGTATGTAAATCTTTGTATGCTTCTCCAATGTTTAAATTGGTGTTTTTGTCGTAAACATGAAAACCATCTTTGATTTTCACAAAACATGTGTCGTTTCCTTGGACAGATTCGCCTGTTTGTGGATTAACGTACGTGTCATGTTCTAAGTCTTTAACTGAAATCGGAATATACTCACCTTTTGTAGTCAATAAATGATTGATTTGATAACGAATGTTTGTCACTTGACCAGTCATTGGATTTTGTTGCTGATAAGATTTTTCAATAGTTTTAACGTGTAAAGGAATCTCTTCAGTGATTTTCGCTTTCCACCAGAAATTAGCCATGTGCGTAGCTAGGAAAACCAAAATCAAGGTTCCTAGAATCGCCATATTTCTTGAGGCTGTTCCTGAATTTGCTTTTGGATTGTTGTAAGCGTATTTAACTGGACGCGCTTTTTTGTTCTGAATCGTCAACATGATTCCGTCAACAGCATGAACTATCAATGCAATGTAAGTAGTATAAGACAAAACTTTAATGAAAATATTATGCCCCATGAAGTAAGCATATTCATTAAAGGCACGTCGTCCTTCTTCACCTGTGTTGAAAATAAGTTGCAGGTTACCGAGTAGGTGACCAACAAGGAATGTACATAAGAACAATCCCGTCAAAGCCATAAAGTATTTCTTGGCGATGGATGATTTAAATAATACTGAGTTACTCATAATTGTTAACCTTTAATGTGCTGCAAATTTACTTCTAACTAACAATAAAATAGAAGTTTTGTTTCTATTTAGAATGAATTTAGATAAGACAGTTCGGCCACTGTTTCATCTACCTTTAATTTAACCGTTGCCCCAACAATTACAGAGCGATTATCTGAAAAGTGTCCAATCGGAAAATCATAACAAATGGGTATTTTTGAATACCTAAAGTGATGGGATACAATTTCGTCTATTGTTAATTCTGTTGGATTATCAGTGTCCTCTAAATCAGTCATTCCCCCAATGATTAAGCCCTTGATTTTCCCTAATGCCCCGGTTTTTTTCAGTGCAAAAAACATACGGTCTAAATGGTATAATTGTTCGGCTAAATCCTCTACAAAGAGAATGGAATCTTCGAAAGAATAGGCATCGTCTGTACCCAATAAGCTAAATACAATGCTTAAATTTCCTCCGATAAGAATGCCTTCAGCTTCTCCTTGTTGATTATATTCGCTCGCCGGACAAGAAATCAGTGGATGTCCACCGCGTAAAATTTCCAACATTGTTTCCAATGCTTCCGTCGAATTTGACTCAAAATTGAGCGGCATGGAACCGTGAATGCTCTTTACTCCTAATTTCATCAGTCGGTGATGAAAAACGGTAATATCGCTAAACCCAATGATCCATCTTGGCTCCCTTAACATATTCGCCCAATTAATTTCATCGACGATCCGCACGCATCCATAACCTCCACGTGCGCACAAAATAGCTTTCACATCCGGATGATCGATGCCAAATTGCATGTCTGCAGTTCTTTCCTCATCCGTTCCTGAAAAATAACGATGTACACCAAGACAGTGTTCGCTTAATAAAACGCGATATCCTTTTTGTTCCAAGAAATTCTTGGTATATAAAACGGACGCTTTATCCGTAGCTTTTGCTGGTGCGGTGATGTAAATTAAATCACCTTCTTTTAATGTTGGTGGTGTGATCATTTCGCTTTTGAAAAAGGAAGAAGTGAAGATGCAATGACAAGGTCTTCTTTGGTAGTGATTTTAATATTTTCTTCGTTGCTATTGACTAATAAGGGTTCAATTCCCATCAGTCCAACTACGCTCGCGTCGTCGGTCATGCCTTCATGATAGTTTGTTTCGTAGG
>CANHMH010000176.1 GCA_947461635.1 Flavobacteriales bacterium
ATTTGAAACGGTTTTTTCGCTAACAGAACTTTTTCATTGAGGACAGGAATCTCCTTTCCATCTTGAAGAAAATGAATGCGGTAATCTTGCGCAAACGAAAAACGCGACCCAAAAAACACACAGAGTAAAACGAGGAAAGCTTTCATGCCTCAAAATTAATAGTCCGCACGAATAACTATGGACTTATTCTCATTTAAATAAATGGAACAAGATTCAAACGACGGAGCGCTTAACATCGGCCTTAAATTGTTGGAGAACGCAAATCGTTCCGTTGGGATTCCAAAGAAATTTTTGTCACATTGATTGTTGTTGTTTTCATCGAGGTAGATGCAAACCGCATATTTTCCTTTCGGTAGGTTATGGAAAGTAACCGTTTCCTCAGCAGCATCGACTTTCACGCGCAGCATGCGATAAGTACCCCCAATTTTCGTGAACTTTTCTGCATCTCGAAAGAGTCCAAACTCAACCATTCCTTTTTTCACCGCAATTCCAGAAACTTTCACGGTGAGATTGTAGGTGGAGGCTTGGGCTTGCACATTGAATTGTAAGCATGTGAACAGGAACAAAAGAACAATCGTTGAAAATGTGTAACGAAGCATGACAGAAATTTAGATGTTGTGAAGTTACGAAAGTTCTTACATCGTGAGATTTGAAAATTTATAGAATCTTGTTTATCGAGTCAAGAAAATCAATCGTAAATACATTGCTTCCTTGAGTATTCAAGTGCGTGTGATTGTAAAAAAGTTGAATATTATCGTATTTAATAGCATTGAAATTCCAATATGTTAAGTTGTTCTTACTTGCATACGCTGATAATTCTTTAATCAAATGATGATCAACGAGTTGGTATGAAAGGAAGCTCTGGGGTGGATAAAAAAGCGTTAATGAAATACGTTTTGCTTTACAGATGGAAACGATTGCATCGATGTATTTAAAATTCAGTAGACAGTTCGTTCTGTCCGGTTGAGACCATTTTGAGCTAGGAGACCAGCGTCTATTTTGTGGGACAGAACCGTATTTAAAAGTAGAGTAATCCGATGGCCTCGTATTTGTCAAGTGATAATACAATATTGGAATTCCGCCAATTGTAGAAAAGTATCTTTTCAGAGGGAAAAAAACTTCCAATCGGTCAAAGCCAATTTCATTCTCAAAAATGGAATTTATTCCTAACCAATCTTGATACATGTAACCAAGGTAATTTTTTTTACCATAAAAAGTCCCGTCATTATTCTCGGAAATGAAATAGGGGTCAAATTGTAAAAAAATATGTTTCGGATGTTCATTGAGTTCCAAATACTTCTTTAGCTTATAAAAAAGGATGCGCGAATCCCTTCCGTCCTGTGCCAAACAAAAGGATTTCTCATGTTGTTTTTTCGTCATTAAGTCAATGTCGACTTGTGCCCAAGTACGGCTGTTGCCAATGAATAAAAACTCAAAGGAGTGAGGATGTTTCATGTGCCAATCTTCTTGGAATTGAAATTGATTATTTGTTAAATTCTTCTTGATTATTTTTTCAAAAATGATCCCTATGAAAAAATATGAAGCAAATGTTAAAGCAAAAAACAAGCTTATTTTTTTAAGAAAAAAGTACATGTCAAAATTGAAAATAAATAAATGATTTTTTTACGCCAATCATACTCAAAACGATTAAGAACATGATCGAATAAAAGGAATAGCGCATTACATTTGATTTAAAAATAGACAAGGTCCTTTCATTCCTTCTCAAATACCAATCTCCGAGAATCAATGGAGCGATATAAATAAATTTACCGATTGGGAGGAGTAAAAATTGAATAGGTTGATCTTTGAAACTACCTCCTATTTGTTTTATATAACTCAATGCTAAGTGGATTCCATCCGCTCTAAAGAAAATCCAAGCAAATGTCACAAAGGCGAAAGTAGAAGACATTTGCCAAAGCTCTTTGATATTGGGTAATTTACGGTCTTGAGCTACTACATCCGTCACATTCTTTCTATTTCTCTTCAGTAATAGTAATGGGAGGAAGCCGCAAGCGTGGATAAATCCCCATGTAATAAAATTCCAATTTGCTCCATGCCAAAAACCACTAACGATGAAGATAATAAAGGTGTTTCTAACGGCTTTGAATGTACCATTCTTAGAACCTCCAAGCGGAATGTAAAGGTAATCTCTGAACCAAGAAGATAGTGAAATATGCCAACGCCTCCAGAACTCAGCTAAGTCTCTCGAGAAGTATGGAAACCTGAAGTTACTCAAAAGCTCAAATCCAAAAAGTTTGGCTGTCCCAATTGCGACATCGGAATATCCAGAGAAATCCCCATAAATTTGAAAACTAAATGCAATGGCACCAGCAATTAAGGTGATCCCGTTTTGATCTTGATATGTTTCAAATATTAGATCAACGGTGTCGGCCAAGGTATCTGCGATCACTACTTTTTTGAATAGCCCCCATAAAATCAAACGACAACCGTCAACAGCTTGAACGTAGTTAAAGAATCGGCGTTTTTGAACTTGGGGTAATAAATGCTTGGCGCGCTCAATTGGTCCTGCTACTAACAAGGGAAAGAAACCAACAAAAACGGCATAATCCACGAAGTTTTTAACGGGTTTTTGGTGGCCTCGGTATATGTCGATGACATAGGACATTCCATGAAATGTGTAAAAGGAAATCCCAATAGGTAAAGACACCTTGAGTAAAACTGGATTCGTGTGAAGTCCAAAAAATTCAAATCCCGATTGAAATTGGGCAGCAAAAAAGTTATAGTATTTGAATATGCCAAGAATACCTAAATTATTGATGATGCTTAGCCAAAGAAAAAGTTTTGCTTGCTGTCGATTCGGAGAAGCAACAAAAAAACCATAGGTGTAATCCAGTAAGGTACTCAGTATCAATAAGCCTAAAAACATCCAGCTCCACCAACCATAAAAGAAATAACTGGCAAGCAAAACCAATGCATTTTGCCACTTTAATGATTTGTTGCAGACAAACCAATACAGTATGAAAACAAGTGATAGAAATAGTAAAAATTCAAATGAGTTAAATAGCACGAATTAATTGTTATCCATTAATATTTTTGCGATTGGTTAAATGTCAGAATCAATCTATGAGATACGAATGCAGCCATTTGGCTCGACTCCAAACTCAATTTATAAACGTAAAATGTTAGAATTAATTGTGTCCTCGATACGAAAGGCATATACTGATTTTAGCGAAAAAACGAGGTTTTAGTCGAGTTTGTAGATTATTTGAACAAAAGAATGAATTTAGACAACGGAATTCTGAAATATTTTTTTCAGATCCAAGTAAAAATAGTTTAGTAATATCCTAGTGAAATTTAGAATCATGATTGGAAAGTTGAATGCTGTCGCAAAGGTCAGCATTCTAACAGCTTTTGTTTAAACAAAAGCAAGTCAGCCGGGACCTTAGGGTCATGCATCGGATCTTAACCAAAAGTTGTGCTTAGATTTGGGTGAAACAGGTTGAAAGTAAAAAACATGGCAGTTTTTCGGAAAGAGTACCGTGCCAATGATGCTATTTATGTTTGAATTATCAAGAAGACATGAAAATTTCTATTTGTTCTTGCAGAAAGTCTGTGATGTTGATTAGTTAGACTTAGGAGTTTTAATGATTTTATAAACGAGGTAAATGAAGACTGTTAGTATTTGTAGGGATATGAAGACCATTAAATAAAACCACCACAGAAAACTTGAGCCTCCATTTCCTTTGAATAACATGGAATAATAAAGTGGTAATGCATAAAGACAAAATACAACACCATTTATGATGCCATAAGATTTACTGTAAATGAACGTAGCTATCATTAAAACGATCAACACAATCGTAATAGCAACTAAAATTTCATTCTCACTCATTCTAATTTCCTACTTTCTTTACAGCTAATTTACTCCCTTTTTGTCAACCCCTTACTCAAGCTTCCACCTTTGTTTGACAAAAACAGATTATACTGATGGATAATCTCCATGGTAAGATAAATTTTGTCCTCTTAGGGGAATTTTGGATGAGAGTGAAAATGGATCATAACCAAAAGTTGGGGAGGGATTTAAAGAAAATGCTGATTTTTGCATAAAAAGCCCCTTGGATAATTACCTAGACTTACTAAAGTTGTTCTTGCCAGATATCTTGGTGGAACATTTTGATTTAACACAAAGCAAACAAGAAGG
>CANHMH010000177.1 GCA_947461635.1 Flavobacteriales bacterium
AATCGTTACTTTAATCATAGCGCTTTTATCTCTTCAACACGAGGTTGGATTAAACCATAATTTCTTGTTTGTGCTTCCGCAGGATGCGTAACGTGCCATTCAAATTCCTCGCGGAAATGACGAATCGCAGCAGCAACTGGCCATGCAGCAGCATCACCTAGTGGACAAATGGTATTTCCTTCAATCTTTTTATTGATTTCTTCCAATAGCGTAATGTCCTCCATTGTACCATGTCCATTTTCTAAACGGTGCAATACTTTTTCCATCCATCCTGTTCCTTCGCGACATGGTGAACATTGTCCACATGATTCATGCGCATAAAAACGAGCGAATGTATAGGTATTGCGAACGATGCATTGATCTTCATCAAATACAATGAATCCACCAGAACCTAACATAGATCCAGAAGCAAATCCACCGTCAGCCAAACTTTCGTAAGTCATCAAGCGATTTTCTCCAGTAGCAGTTTTTGTCACTAAATGTGCTGGCAAGATCGGAACAGAAGATCCACCAGGAATACATGCTTTCAAACGTTTTCCATTGGCAATTCCACGGCAATAATCATCGCCATAAATGAATTCCTCCACAGAAACACCCATTTCAATTTCGTAAACACCTGGACGAACCAAGTTTCCACTAGCTGAAATCAATTTTGTTCCCGTACTGCGTTCGATACCGATTTTGGCGTATTCTTCGCCACCGTTATTCACAATTGGAACAACTGCAGCAATCGTTTCTACGTTATTGACAACCGTTGGACAACCCCAAAGTCCTTTGACTGCTGGGAAAGGTGGTTTCATTCGTGGATTCCCACGTTTTCCTTCCAATGATTCTAACAATGCTGTTTCTTCACCACAGATATAGGCACCACCACCTGGAGCAACAACAAGTTCCAAGTCGTAACCGGATCCCATGATGTTTTTTCCCAGCATTCCATTTGCACGGGCTTCGGCGATTGCTTTCTCTAAGATGTGAAGGATGTACATGAATTCCCCTCTAATATAGATGTAGGAAACATTTGCACCCAATGCATAACTAGAAGTAATCATTCCTTCAATCAATAAATGAGGAATTTTCTCCATTAAATAACGATCCTTAAATGTTCCAGGTTCTGATTCATCCGCGTTACACACTAAATATCTTGGAACTCCTTCTGGTTTAGCTAAGAAAGACCATTTCATCCCCGTTGGGAATCCAGCGCCACCGCGACCACGAAGTCCAGATTTCTTTACTTCTTCGACAACCTCTTCAGGAGTCATTTTTTTCAAAGCTTTCTCTACAGATGCGTATCCACCGTTCTTACGATAGACATCAAACGTTTCGATGCCTGGAATATGTACGTTTTCGATAAGTAACTTTCTACCTGCCATAATTCCTTAATTTAGAATTGAAGCTGCACGATACGCCTCAATGATTTCGTCTACTTTTTCTTTTGTCAAATGTTCATGAAACTTGTATTTGCATTGCAATACCGGTGCATAACCACACGCACCAAGACATTCTGCCGTTTTCAAGGTAAACATTCCGTCAGCGGTAGTACCACCAACTTTGACATTCAATTTCTCTTCGATGTACGCAATGATGTCATCACTTCCAACGATCATACATGGTCCAGTTCGACAAACTTCAAACACATAATTTCCAACCGGATTCAAGTGAAACATCGTATAGAACGATGCAACTTCATAAACCTCAATCGGTTGAATGCTTAAAATTTCTGCAACAGCATTCATTGCTGGAACACTTGTCCAACCGTATTGTGTCTGAACAATGTGTAAAATTCGAATGATTGCACTTTTTGATTTTCCTTCAGGAAACATGGCGATAACTGCATTGATTTCAGTCATCATTTCTGCGCTGAAAACAATTGGCGTAGAATCTTGATTAATTGGACTTTCTATTTTCATATTATGCGTCTAATTCACCTGCAATTACGTTCATACTACTTAAGGTAAGAACGGCATCACTAATGGACATACCAGAAATCATTTCAGGGTATGCTTGGTAATAAATAAAACAAGGTCTTCTAAATTGTAAACGGTATGGCGTACGTCCACCATCGCTGATTAGGTAAAATCCTAATTCACCGTTTCCACCTTCTACGGAGTGGTAAACTTCTCCCGGAGGAATTTCTGTTTCTCCCATGACAATCTTGAAATGGTAGATTAAAGCTTCCATGTTGTTGTAAACATCCGCTTTTTCTGGAAGGTAAAAGTCAGGTAAATCTGCTTTGTACGATCCTTCTGGAAGATTTTTGTAGGCTTGTTCAATGATGCGAACACTTTGACGAATTTCTTCTTGACGCACCATGAAACGGTCATAGGTATCTCCATTTACTCCAACAGGAATAATGAAATCGAAATCCTCATAAGAAGAATACGGATGCATCGCACGAACATCGTAATCAACACCAGTCGCTCTTAAGTTTGGTCCAGAGAATGAATACGCAAGCGCTCTTTCAGCCGAGATAGGTCCAGCTCCTTTTGTACGATCCATAAAGATTCGGTTACGAGCCAACATCGAGTCAAACTCCTCAAATGCTTTCGGGAAAGTTTTCAAGAAGGACTGCAATTTCGTATGAAAAGCAGGAGTGAAATCACGTTCGAATCCACCAATACGTCCAATGTTTGTCGTCAAACGAGCACCACAAATTTCTTCGTACAACTCGTAAATTTTCTCACGTTCTGTAAATGGATAAAAGAAACTTGTTAAAGCTCCAGCATCCACACCAATAACCGAGTTACAAATCAAGTGATCAGCAATACGCGCTAATTCCATGATGATGACACGCATGTATTGCACACGTTTTGGAATCTCTGCACCAATTAATTTCTCAACGGTCATTTCCCAACCCATGTTGTTAATAGGGGAGGAGCAATAGTTTAATCGGTCCGTAATCGGTGTGATTTGATTGTATGGACGACGTTCCGAAAGTTTCTCAAATGCACGGTGGATGTATCCAACTGTTTGTTCCGATGAGATAATTTTCTCTCCGTCAACTTTTAGTACATTTTGAAAGATACCGTGTGTTGAAGGGTGAGTCGGACCAAAGTTTATGGTTGCAATATTTCCGTCAATCGTCTCTGACGATTGTGCGAAAGCTTCTTTTGTTTTTAGTTCACTCATCATTATTGGTTATTACGTCCAAAATAGCGATCATCTTTATCTTCACGGGTATCATCCTCCAAAGCATATTCTTTGCGCATTGGGAAATAGTCCATGCTGTCTTCGTTCAAAATACGACGCATGTCCGGATGTCCAATAAATTCAACACCAAAAAAGTCGTATGATTCTCTTTCCATCCAATTCGCACCTGGAAAAATGTCCACCAAAGAGGCGATGGATACATTTTCTTTCGGCAAATAGCATTTGATTCGAAGTCTAAATAAATTCTTCCAACTGTGAAGTTGATATACGACAGCAAACTCACGTCCAGCATCTTCTGGATAATGAACAGCTGCAATGTTCGTTAGGTAGTTTACACTTAATACCTCGTGATTCTTTAACCATTCGATGATTTCATGTCCCTTCGTTGCAGTTACCTCCATGGTCAATAGTCCATAAGGTTCTTCATGAAACAACACATCGTTCGGGAAAGCTCCTTGAATCAGGTTCAAGATGGCTTCATTATTCAGCTTTTCCATCTTCGATTTCTATGTTATAGTTTTGCATCAAGTGTTTGTATTCGTCACTGTAACGACGACGATTCGATTCATTTTTCACTAATTCATGAATGTTCATGACACCATCAATAATTTGTTCTGGTCTTGGCGGACATCCAGGTACATAAACGTCAACAGGAATGATTCGGTCAATTCCTTGAAGAACACTGTATGTATCGAAAATACCTCCAGAGCAAGCACACGCACCAACAGAAAGAACCCATTTAGGTTCGGACATTTGTTCGTATACTTTTTTCAAGACTGGACCCAATTTCTTAGAAATAGTACCTGCTACAATCAATAAATCCGCTTGACGCGGAGAGAAGGACATTCGTTCCATTCCGAAACGAGATAAGTCATAAGCACTACCCATCGTTGCCATGAATTCAATTCCACAACAA
>CANHMH010000178.1 GCA_947461635.1 Flavobacteriales bacterium
GTTTCGGAACGAAGGAATTCGTTGAAGGAACGACGGCATTTTTAGAAAAACGCAAAGCCAAATTCAGAGGCTAAATGAGCAATCCCATTCGTAAATTAATAAGTCAAACTGCCGTTTATGGACTTTCTTCCATTGTCGGACGTTTGTTGAACTATTTATTGGTTCCATTATATACGAGTGTTTTCACAGATCCCGCACATTACGGCGTTGTATCTGAATTGTATGCTTGGGTTGCCTTTCTAATCGTCATTCTAACCTTCGGAATGGAAACGGCCTTTTTCCGCTTCATTCAAACGAGCGAAAACAAGCAACAAACCTATCTCAATTCATTGGCAACAGTTCTTGGGCTGAATGTCTTCTTTTTTGCGATTTTATTGTTCTTCAATAATGATATTGCCAACCTCATGTTGTATGAAGGGCACAATGAATACATCATTTTACTCGGCATCATTGTAAGTATTGATGCGTTAAGCGCAATTCCATTGGCAAAATTGAGAGTAGAGGAGAAATCCATGCGCTTTGTCCGTATTCAAATTACGTCTATTCTCGTCAACGTTGGATTGAACTTATTCTTCATGTTATACCTTTTCAATCCGGCTCGTCCAGAGGAAGGTGTGCTTTTTATCTTACTTGCTAATCTTTGTGCATCCTTAGTAAAACCTGTGATGTTGTATGATTCATTTAATCTAGGACAAATACACATCAACTGGCAGGAAATAAAACTTATGTTGTTTTACTCCTTTCCCCTGGTGATTGGAAGTTTTGCTGGGATTATCAATGAAACAATTGACCGAATTCTTCTCAAACAAATCATTTATAATCCAGAGGACATCAGCACGCTCCACACGGCAGAAGCAGAAGTAGGAATCTACAGTGCCTGTTACAAATTAGCCATGTTGGTGACCATTTTATTACAAGCGTATCGTTATGCCGCGGAACCCTTCTTTTTCAATCAAATGAAGAACGAAGACCGAAATGTGATTTATGTGAAAGTCATGAATTTATTCGTTGCGACCGTTTGTCTGGTATTCTTGTTTGTCAGCTTGAACATCGACATATTCAAACATTTTATCCAAAACAAAAGTTATTGGGCTGGATTACCCGTTGTGCCAATTCTTCTTTTGGCCAATGTCTTTCTTGGTATTTACTACAATCAAAGCATCTGGTACAAATTGAGTGGGAAAACCCAATACGGAGCGTACATCGCTCTTATTGGTGCGGCACTGACCATTGGAATCAATGTGCTTTTTATTCCAAAATACGGATACATGGCAAGTGCGTGGGCAACATTCATTGTCTATGCCGTTCAAATGATCATCTCCTATTTTCTAGGTCAAAAACACTATCCTATCCCCTATAATATCAAGAAATTTTTCTTGTATTTAGGATTAGCACTTGTCATTTATTTCATCGGATCAAGCATACATTTCGAGCGCTATTTTGCTCAGTTTATTCTTCAAAATTCCTTACTTTTAGTGTACATACTTTTCGTTTTTAAAATGGAACGTCATTCTTTTTCAAACAAGCTTAGCGCATAATCTTGAATGACTTAAAACTTTTTATTCCAAAGTTTGTTCTTTAATCATCGAATCAGCTTAAATTTGTTAAATGGCATCACATTCTTATCAAGCAGGTCCATTCTTGGGGCAAATTAACACTCCTAATGACTTGCGTGAAAAATTCACAGAGGAACAACTTCCACAAGTCGCTGACGAATTACGTCAGTACATCGTTGATGTCATCTCTGAAATCGGAAATAGTCATTTCGGAGCAAGTTTAGGTGTTGTTGAACTTTCTGTAGCCTTACATTACGTATTTAATACACCGGAAGATCAATTGGTATGGGATGTTGGACACCAAGCATATGGACACAAAATCCTTACTGGAAGACGCGATCAATTTCACACAAACCGTTTGAAAGGTGGGATTTCTGGATTCCCGAAACGATCAGAAAGTGAATACGATACCTTTGGTGTTGGTCATTCATCCACTTCGATTTCTGCTGCACTAGGAATGGCTGTTGCTAGCCGTTACAAAGGCGAAACGCAACGTCAACATGTTGCCGTTATTGGCGATGGCGCGATGACTGCTGGTTTAGCATTCGAAGGAATGAACCACGCAGGATTTGAAAAAGACGCGAATTTATTGGTGGTTTTGAACGACAATTGTATGTCCATTGATCCAAATGTCGGAGCACTCAAAGAATACTTAACAGACATCACGACTTCACATACCTATAATAAGGTAAAAGAAGAGGTTTGGAAATTATTAGGGAAAATCTCTAAGTTCGGTCCAGACGCACAAACCATCGCTTCCAAAGTTTCACATGCCTTGAAAGGAACATTGTTGAATCAAAGTAACCTATTTGAATCATTAAATTTCAGGTATTTTGGTCCAGTTGACGGACACGATGTTGTTGGATTAGCGAAAGTCATGGCTGATTTAAAAGACATCCCTGGCCCAAAAATATTACACTGCATTACCCGCAAAGGTGCCGGATACAAGTTTTCTGAAGAAGGAAACCCCACAAAATGGCATGCTCCAGGAGTATTTAATAAGGAGACGGGTGAAATCGTCAAGATTATTCCAAAATCTCCTCAGCCACCAAAATACCAAGATGTTTTTGGACATACAATTGTTGAGTTAGCTGAGAAAAATGATAAAATCATGGGTGTTACACCTGCCATGCCATCCGGAAGTTCATTAAACATCATGATGTCCGCAATGCCTGAGCGTAGTTTTGACGTAGGTATTGCAGAACAACATGCTGTAACCTTTAGTGCCGGTTTGGCTACACAAGGATTGGTTCCGTTTTGTAACATCTATTCATCGTTTATGCAACGTGCATTCGACCAAGTATTACACGATGTCGCTTTGCAAAACCTAAATGTGGTCTTTTGTTTAGATCGCGGTGGACTGGTTGGAGCAGACGGAGCAACACATCATGGAGCTTACGATCTAGCCTACATGCGCTGCATTCCTAACATGGTCGTATCAGCACCAATGAACGAAGAAGAGCTACGCAATTTAATGTATACGGCTCAACTTAAGGATCAAGGCCCATTCTCGATTCGTTATCCTCGTGGCAACGGTGTCATGACCGAATGGAAAACACCATTTAAGGAAATACGCATTGGAGAAGGCAGAAAAGTTACGGTCGGCGACGATGTAGCAATTTTAACTATTGGACATCCAGGTAATTTCGCTCAAGGAGCGATTAAAGAACTAAATGGACTTGGTATTTCTGTTGCACATTACGATATGCGATTCGTTAAACCAATAGACGAAGTCATGTTACACGAAGTGTTTACAAAATTCAAGCATGTTATCACTGTTGAAGATGGTTGTTTAATGGGTGGATTTGGCTCAGCAGTCATCGAATTCATGGTGGATCAAAAATACCAAGCAGAAGTTGTTCGACTAGGTATTCCAGATGAATATGTGCACCACGGAACACAAGAAGAATTGTGGTCTGATTGTGGATTTGATACCCAAGCAATTGTAAAAGCGGTGAAGGAACTTGTGAAATTCGAAAGCAAATCGACTTCGAATCAAAAAGTGAGCTAATTCACTTTTCAAGACCTATTCCTGACAATTTTCACATTTAATTTATATTTTCGTTCGAAATTAATTGGAAAAACGGAGTCTGTTTTTCTAATTATTGTAATTTGGACAATAATTTAAATCAGCTACTGTGAAAAAAACGAACTTTGGTGCTTTCGGCACGCTTATCACTATTTTCTTTTTCTGGGGATTTGTTGCCGCGAGTAACGACATCTTAATTCCAGTTTTCAAAAAAGCCTTAGACCTGAGTCAATTTGAATCTCAATTGATTTCATTTGCTTTTTATGTTGCATATACGGTAGGTTCTATCCTCTATTTTGCCATCTCCGCACTACTGAAAAAAGATATCTTGAATAAAATCGGATACCGAAACGGACTTGCGCTAGGACTAATCATATCAGCAGTTGGAACTTTATTGTTTATCCCTGCTTCCAATAATGCTTCATTTATCATGTTAATTTCGGGCTTATTCA
>CANHMH010000179.1 GCA_947461635.1 Flavobacteriales bacterium
CAGCAAGAAGGTGTTTTGCATATGAAAGTCAATGAAAACAAAGGATTTTATCCGGTAGAAGATTGGATGATCAACCACGAAGAAGCGAAAAAGTATGGTATGGAAATCCAAGGGAATGCCGTGAAATTGGATTACATCACTTCCTGCATTTGGAGCAAACAAACGTTTCGTTATGGGTATTTTGAAATTCGAGCGAAGGCTCCATCCGGACAAGGATTATGGCCAGCATTTTGGTTATTTGGACAAAATCAAAAGGATGAAATTGATTTCATGGAAATGAAAGGGGAGCGTCCCAATGAAGTACACATCGATGTACATTGTCCGGATTCCTGTGAAAAGGTCTTCACAAAACCCTTCGGCTTACCCAAAAACTGGGGTGGATGGGTGAAAATGGACAAAAAACTTACGGATGAGTATGTAACCTATTCTGGTGTTTGGCTTCCAAATTCCTTAACGTATTATGTCAATGGTGTGCCCGTTTCCCATTATGCGGGGGATTTTGATACGCCGATGAATGTCATTGCGAATATGGCTGTGGCGCGAGATGGATTTGCTTTTAATCCTGGCCCAAATGCAGAAACGAAATTCCCAGCGGATTATCAAGTCGATTACATTCGCGTTTGGAAATTGAAATCAGACAATGAATACAAAGCAAATATGTTTCTAGGGGCGAAGAAAACCATTTCACCTTTGAAATATGCATGGAATTTAGGGGATGAAAGTGAAAACACGTCAGAGCTCCAGATCAAGAAAAAAATTCGGTATGTTTATAATAAAAAGCATGCAGCGAAAGAATTAGGCTTCCTTTCCATGGTGCCAATTCAAGCCACAAAAGACCAAGCTGCTACGTATCAATTGTTGTATAATGGTGTGAATCCGGAAGATGTGAAAATAACCGTACAAGATGCTTTCAAAAACTTTTTTTCTCCAGCACCCTTGAATGGTGGATTCATCTTGGATTTCCCTAAAAAAGGTGATTATCAAATGGTCATTGAATCCGGAAAAAACAAAACCACTTTCTACTTTACAATTTAATTCGATCTAAAAATTTATGGTGTTTCTCTTCCTTCATGGGAAATCGATATCCACCAACTAGTTTAACGGTGTAAAAAGATTGACGGTAAATCAATTCATTGAAACGAATGGATTTGTTGTCGAAATCAGTCACTAGGAATAGAAAATGTTTCGGTGTGGTATAACCGCCCATGATGCGAATATCGTAACGAGGCGCTAGGCCAATTGTTCCACGAAAATCACCATTGAATTGGTAGTATTTTGCTTGAATGACTGGGCCGAATCCAGCCCAACCTGCGAATTGCCAATTTTTGAATCGATTCACGTAAGCATATCCTGGAATGAAGCCAACATCGAAAGCTGAAAAGGTACTACTCATCGTTTTGGAGTTTTGATTGTCTTGTAAAACGGTGGGAATAAGTCCACCATTTTTTGTGTCAACACCAAAGAAGTTCATGGTTCCTTTTACGTACCAGGTATGCACAAGTTTTGTGTAATAGGATCGTTTTCCCAACAATGCCCCCATTTTAAAATCTTTGTGATGGAAATACCAAGCGTTCGCGGAAATATTCAATGATTGAATTTTTGGCTGAATGGAATTTCGGTGAATTTGATCCAATGAACTGTCCCAGCGATAGGCGTTTTTGATGGAAAACCCGTGTATGTATTTGAACTCAAAATCGTAATAGACTTTTTTGAAGCTAAAATCCATGCCTAAATTGTATTGTTTGCTTGTTCCGTAATTACTCGCGTCGCGGATGTTTCCAATATTTGGGATGCTAAAGCGAATCACGAACCATTTGTAATTGAATCCCAATCGAAGAAATGGAGCAAGATTGTTTTTGTAAGTGATTTTGTCAATTTCGCTCGTTAAAGGATAATGCAAGGTAAATGGTGCCGAGGTATATCCCGTTTCAGCCGAAATGATTTTCGCGTTGCTAAAATCCAAGATATTTGGATTCGATTGCGCAGGCAAATACATTGTCAACAAAAGACAAATACTACTGATGAATGTCTTCAAGATCCAAGATAAACGCATATACCTTTGCTATTTCTAATCGTTCGCTACTACGTCCAGATCCACCACCGTGTCCTGCATCCATGTTACATTCAAAAACCAAGGGATTTTCATTGGTTCTCAGGGCGCGTAATTTTGCCACATATTTCATCGGTTCCCAATATTGCACCTGCGAGTCGTGGTATCCTGTCGTGATAAACATGGCTGGATAATGCATAGAACGCACGTTGTCGTAAGGAGAATAGTTTAACATGTATTCGTAAAATTCTTCTTCTTGTGGATTTCCCCATTCTTCCCATTCTCCAGTTGTCAATGGAATGCTAACATCTAACATCGTGGTTACCACATCGACAAATGGCACTTGGGAAATAATTCCTTTCCACAGATATGGAGCCATGTTTGTGACAGCACCCATCAATAATCCACCGGCTGATCCACCTTGCGCATAAAACTTTGATGCATCGCCGTATCCTTTCATGCTTAAATATTCCGCCGCATTGATAAAGTCTGTAAACGTATTTATTTTCTTGGTGAATTTTCCGTCTTCATACCAATGCTCTCCCATGTACTTACTCCCGCGAATGTGCGCAACGGCATAGATGAAACCGCGGTTGAGTAAACTGACGCGTGTCGCACTGAATACATCTGGAAGTGTATATCCGTAGGATCCGTAACCATAGAGTAAACAAGGAGCTTTCGCTAAATCAATTCCTTTTTTATACACGAGGGACACTGGAATGCGTGTTCCGTCATTGGCCAAGGCCCAAATACGTTCGGATTGATAGTCATTTGAATCAAAGTTGGGATCCAATAACTTTTTCTCAAACCAGATAGACTGTTCACCCGTTTTTACCGAATAACGATAGACCCTTGACGGAGTGGTCATCGAATTATAGGTGTAGAAAATGTCCGATGTTTCATAGGAATCATTTACCCCTAATCCAAGAAAATAGGTTTCTTCCTCAAAGGAAATATAGCGCTCTTCTTTATCCGTTTTAATTCTTAATTTGCGCAATCCATTCTGACGTTCTTCGATTAAAATGAAGTCCTTGAAAACAGAAACATCCTCTAGAAGGATCTGAGGATTGTGCGCAACAAGTTCTTGACATTCAGTTAATTCCTTTGGAATCGTTGCGGTAAAAAGTATTTTTTTATTGGGAGCTTGGTCGTTACTCAAAACGTAAAATCCATTTTCGTGGTGACTCACTTCGTAGATGTGTCCGGCAATTCGTGGCAAAAACACCTGTGCTTTCCCCCTTGGATTGTTCGCGTCCACCAATGAAATTTCAGAGGTAGTGGAGCTATGACAAGCGATCAGAATAAATGCGTTGTCAATGGTTTTGCTGATGCTCACATAAAAGCGTTCATCATCTTCCTGAAAAACAAGGATGTCTTCCGATTCTTTAGTTCCGAGTTGGTGTCTGAACACTTGGAATTCACGCAATGTCTCCGGATCCTTTTTTATGTAAAAAATCGTTTGATGGTCGTTCGCCCAAACGATGCTCCCATCGGTGTCGTGGATGAGGTCTTCGTAGTAACTTCCATCTATATTTTTGCGAAATCGAATTTCATATTTTCTACGTCCCACAAAATCTTCGGAAATGGCCAAGGTTTGATCGTCCAATGACGGACTCCAATCGGCTAACTCATAAAATGAATGTCCTTCCGCACGTTCGTTCTCATCTAAAAAAACGTTTTCTTCATCTTTCTCCCAGCGGACAAGAATCGCATAATCTTTCCCTTCTTGCTGTCTGATTTGATAGGTATGCTCTTGTAAAATAAAGGGAGCACTCACATCGTTTGGATCAATGCGCGCGTCAAATTCATTCACAAGTCCTCGCACAAGTCCATTGATGGGCTCAAAATATTCCTCGCAATAGGAATTTTCTTCTTGCAAGTTGTCCAATACTTCTTTTGAATCACGTTGATTCATCCAAAAATAGGGATCGCTGCGTTGGTGTCCATGTTCGATTAAAATATGCGGAACGGTCTTCGCAA
>CANHMH010000180.1 GCA_947461635.1 Flavobacteriales bacterium
GTGAAGAACAGCAATCCGCTTTTTCATTTCACCCTGTTGATTAATTTCTTCCTGATTTACCATGTCATTCGTCAGTCCTATTCCTTTCAAAAGTGGAACGTTCCGATTCTCTTGCTTCCTTTAGTCATTTTCGTTTGGGAAATCCTGAACAACTCCATCTTTGATTCCATCATCCTCTTGAATACCGTGACGTATTTATTGATTGCCATCCTAGGTTGTTACGTGATGTACCGAGTTCGGCTAAATTCCTATGTGAGCTACGTCATTTTCCCCTTGACGGCCTATTACGCTTCCTTGTTTTTTTACGCACTGTTCCAGGAGCAAATTGACCATTCCGTGAATTTATACAACAAGCTTTTTTATGTTTTTGCGGCATTGACATTTTTATTAAATTTCACCTTTACACGAACAATATGGTTGAAGAAACTAGGTTAGCGTTCATCATTCTCGTCGGAATGCTCTTTTCCCTTTCCCTGAGTATTGGGATGGTGCTGCTCGCGCGGAAAAACCGAAAAATCCAAGAACTCAGCGAGCACCTGCTGAAGGAAGAACAAGCGAATAAGGAGATGGAAAAGCTGGAGGTAGCGATTTCCACGCAAGAAAACGAACGGACGGAAATTGCACGACAATTGCACGACGATGTAGGCGCACTGCTTTCCATCGCTCAGAAAAGTATTTTGGATGTCCAAACGAAAGCCAAAGAGGGAAAAATCGATGAAGCGTCCATTGAATTTACGAAGGAATATATCCAAGACAGCATCGATAAACTGCGGGCAATCAACAAGGGACTCATTCCACATTATTTACTGAAATTCGGACTTCCAAAGGCACTCGAACGCATGGGGAAACAGAAGGCGGAAAACTTGACGGATTCCATTCGTTTTCACAACATGTTCCCGGAGGATATCACCATCTCCGACGGACTCATGACGCATTATTTCTACATAGCGAGTGAATTGATTACCAACTTATTGAAACATAGCTATCCAAAAAACATTGAAATGTCCTTGTCGCTCCAAGACACAAACATGGAATTGAAAATCAAACACGATGGCATTGCGCTGTCACAACGAGATTACGAATTGCTATCGAACGATTCCGATAGTTTAGGACTGGGGAACATTCGCTACCGTTTGCACACCATTAAGGGAAGCATTTGTTTCAAAAAGTTAAAAACCTACGGAACGATTCAATTAAATACCCAACTGACAAACTAAACATCATGAGCACAACTGAACAGAAAATAAGGGTGGCACTGGTGGAGGACCATCAAGTAGTTCGAAGAGCGATTTGCCGCATGTTGAGCGACATGCCAAATTTAGAAATTGTCTTTGATGTCGCTAATGGACAAGCCTTTCTCGATCGTTTAAAAGATCAGGAAGTGGATGTCGTTCTTTTGGACATCGAAATGCCGGTAATGAATGGCTACAAAACTTTGTTGGAATTGAAAAAACAACAATCGCCGATCAAGGTGGTGATGTTATCTATGCACGACGATTACGACATTGCCTATGAGCTACTTCAAGAAGGCATTCACGCTTATTTACTGAAGGAATGCTCTCTCGAGGAAATGGTGGAAGCCATTGTGGAGGTCCATGAGGAAAAGAATTACACCAACGCTTTCATGAATGCAGCGATCAATCACCACAATGCCGAAAATCAAAAGCGGAAGACACGTTCCGAACAATACCAGCTGGACGAACGCGACTTAATGATTTTAAAAATGATTTGCGACGGACGCACCAGTCAGTACATCAGCGACAATGTCCCGACATCGAAAAAAAACGTCGACCTCATACGCACGAAGCTCATGAAGAAATTGATGGTTCAGTCCGCCAACGAACTCATTCGTGTGGCCATCCTCAACGGATTCTATGCACCACGCACGAATGCAGAAATCGAACAAGAAAACATCGATGCACAGCATGCAGCATTGGAGCGACGTTTATCGAAACTCAAGCAAAATGCCTTGCGAAATGATGATGATGAATAGGAGTGGGGCTTTATTTCTTTCGGTACAAAGTAAAACGAGGAGGAGCGTATGAATTTAGGAAACATGTATTTTTACATTGGATTAGGAACGATTGCACTTCCTTTTCTACTGAGCGTATTCATTGAAAAGAAAAGTCCTTCAAGGGATCGCTTTCAGCATTTATTCACCCTGCTCTTAAGTACCTTGTTCGTTACGAATTGTCTTAACGTTGTGCTCGAAAAGACGATTCAAAACACGTATCCAGTTTTTCACTTTTCCATTCCCTTGCAGTTCATACTGATAGTAGAAATGTTTTATTTGACGGGTTTTTTCCACCGTTTCAAAGCTCTTTTACGCGGATTGACACTCTTGTTTTTTATCCTGGATCTATTTCAACCCAATCACCTCCTTGCAAACAACCATTATTCCACGCTGTACACCTTTGCCACGATTGTCATTTTAGGATTAATCTACGTGTACAAATCACCCCGTTCGTCCTTTCAGTCCAGCGTTTTGATTCCCATTATGCTCTGTTATACTCCGATGTTTATCTTCGCCTTATTCGAGTCGAGTATCCAAGACTCACCTTTCTTGACGGGAATTGTTCTTCCGCTGCATGTCACGATGAACCTCTTGCTCTACGTATCTTTCGCTCGAGCTTTGTATGTGTGGCGATTAAATGAAAGAGGAATTTTACTTAAATGAATGAAAAAATAGAAAACAAATGTCTAAATTTTCGTAATAAATCCGTGCAATTGTTGCTGAGAAGTTTTGTAAAAATAGTCTCCGTTTAGCAGGGTTTTTCCGTTTAAATCTTTTCCATCCCATGTTTCTTGCCCCATGATTGTTTTTACACATTGACCCCAACGATTGTAAATGTTTATTTCTTCGTCATTCAAAGCGCTAGGCAATAACCAAACGTCGTTAATACCATCTCCATTGGGTGTAAAAACATTTGGTTGAATCGTAAGCGCTTCTACTTCTACTTGATCAATAAAATAATACGCTGACAGTAGTTTGTTTTCAAATTCTTGTAAACTCATTTCATTGAATAAATGAGTTTCGCTATAACTTCCAAAATAGCCAATGGTTAAACATTTTTCACCTCCCTTTGCGAGATAATAGGTTTCAACTTTTGTCCAAACGGTAGCATCTGATATGATGCCTACAGGAAAAATACATCTTGGTGCAATCGTACAGGAGTTCGTATTCTCACAAATTAAGGTGTCCTTTGTAAATGAATATTCCAATACTTCGGCAGGTTGTGATACTTGTTTTTCCCCACACGGCCTAACATACATAGACAACTTATACCATCTATTTTGCACAAGTGGTTCTTTCATAAAATTTTGTAACATTTCACGTCCTCCGCCACAAGCTAACAAACCTACTCCAGCAAAGTTTTTACCCTCAAAAGGTGGGTTACAACCTAATCCGTAGATTGAACAAACTAAATCAGGGGGCTGAAAATGGAATGCAGCACAGGAAGAACAACTTGCAAATAAATCGGTGGAACAACTAGCTGAAAGTGAAGGGTTATTGATTACTCCTAAAGCGTTCACGAATTTAACAGCATGGTTCCATCCAGTAGCATGCCAAACCTGACCCATGTCATCGGGGCATGAAGACATAATCTCAAAACTTGGATTTGTTATGAGGTTTTGAGCGAAACAAAAGTTTGATGCAATGCTGATAAGAAGTGCAAAACGATAGTTCATTTTTTCAAATATTAGGTTGTTTCAAAAATAACAGGTTTCGCACCTAAAATAATCGCTTAGTGTAAGATACATTGCTAGAACCTCTTAAATTCTAGAACATGTTCTAGTGGGAAGTCCCTTTTTTCCATTTCTTTTTTCAATACATTTGACCTAAATCAATAACACATGGAAAAACTGTTCCTTCATCGCGCAACACTTCATTTTTCGCTGAGTGTCCCTTGTCGAACGTATTGGGCATCAATACTTTTCATTTTCGCGGTTCATTTCTCCTCAC
>CANHMH010000181.1 GCA_947461635.1 Flavobacteriales bacterium
ATAGGCGATTCTTTGTACCTCATCGGTGGACAAAACTCCTCTGGAATTCTGAATGAAGTCTGGCGCTATTCCATCAATACACAAGAATGGCAACAAAAAAACAACTTACCTATTGCGGGAATTTGGCGCGGACTCGCCTTTTCTTATGAAAATTTCGGGTACATCTCCGCAGGAAAAACAAGTACGTCCACATGGAATGCTGAAACCTGGAAATACGATCCGGTTTTTGACCAATGGACCAATTTCCCCACACTTGCATTAGGTGAGCGAACTTATGTTGGTTCCGTTCAAAAAGACTCCTGCCTTTATATTTTTGGTGGCATTGATCCTAACGACCAAACATTAACATCCTTTGAAAAGATTAATTTGAATTTTTTCAATATGCAGTCACTTCCTGATTTCAACGGAATCCCAAGAAAAGGAGGCGTTTGCTTCGCACACGAAGGAGATTTCTATATCACCACAGGAATTGCAGGAAACACCCGTTTAAAGGAGACTTGGAAAATTGAAAATGTCATGATTTCAAAGTTAATTGACGAACAACAAATGCGTATTTATCCCGTTCCGACGATCGATGCACTGTACCTTCAAGTTGATCCAATCTGCATAGGTGAATTCATTTATGTGATGGATGGGAAAGGATCCATTGTACTCATTCACCGCATTCAAACGGCAAAAGACAAACTTTCCTTGGCGCACCTCTCGTCTGGACCTTACCGGATTGTTTATCGAAATCATTCGAGTCCCATTGTCATTGGAGATTAATCCAAAGGTTGTTCATAGGATTTTCCTTTATACATATAGGACAATGTCCCATCCTTGATGGCCCAATTTGGGTCATTCCATATCGTTTCCGTTTTGAAAATATACCGTGTTTCTCCTGTCAGTTGATTCACTTCGAACCACATGTATGCAAAGTTCGTTTCCACGATTAAATACAAACGTTGGGATTCCTCGTCGTAAAAAGGATACTTTGCTTTTTGACTAAAAAAGCGTGGTTGCGCAATGTTTATCGAATGATTGGCTTCAATGACACCATCCTCCTTCACAAGAGACACACGTTCTGCATCACAACTCACCACCAGTACTTTTTCACCCTGTGATTTAATTAGGAAATTATCGCCAATCAACAAACCTGCTTTCGCCATATTATTCACCCGAACATTTTGTCTCAAATAAAAGGGTCGCGACGATTTAGCGGTTGGAAATTGATTTTTAAGCTCACTTTGTCCACTTATGCGCCGGATGTTTTGGTCTTGATAAACTTGTGCATTCGTTCTAGCCTGTGGTAAATCCTGATAGGTATGAATGTTCACCGGATTATTCCAACCAGGCGCAGCTGTTCGCATGTAATACGCTGTTCTCGGTAAGACATTTACAGCAAGTACTTGACGGTAAATCGCTTCGTTGAACAACAATTGTCGCACATCGTAAAATGAATATTCCACGTATTGATTTCCGGACATTCCATTTGGGCGAAATCCACCATTCATACTCGATGTGTCAGGTGTTATAGGTAGTGGCATGGATCCCTCCATTAAATGAGCCGTTATCAATTCATGACCCGAGCTTACACCAACAAAATCCTTTCCATCATGGCCCGTAGAAGTTTGCAAGTAAAAGATTCCCAAATTCATCATCACGGTATCTAAATTCACACGGTTCTTCTCTTCTCTTGGATTCAGATCTTGAATGATCATAATGGGTTCATGATTCGGAACTTCAGGGTTTCCTATATTTTCGAATGGTTCGTTAACGGAAGGTAAGAATTGATCGTTCCAATAGAAATTTAGAGGGATAAGTAATCTTGTTTTTTTCGTCTGAATTGCCATTCTTGATACTTCAGGTGTCGGTCTTGGAATCGACACATTCTTCCGCTGCTGACTTTTTTTCGTTTCAGATTTTTGGGAGCGCGTGAGCATACCGATTAAAATTAAAAGAGAGATCACAACAACGGAAAGTCCAATTGTCCAAATTTTCTTTGTTCTTCGCTTGTGCAGTTTTTCCGAAAAAATGCTTCGGTCCTGTGGACTAGGAACATAGGATTCCTCCTTCCATTGATCGAACAACCAACGATCAAAGTCCTGCTTGATATCTTCTTGTTCCTTCATGGCTTTTCGATTTGATGACGGATAAGTTTTCGTGCCATTTTGATGTGCCAGCGAACGGTTTCGATGGAAACACCTAATTCCTTGGCAATTTCACTTGGACTAAAATCATCCCATAAAAACAGGTTGAAAACGGTTCTCGTTGCTGGAGGTAATTTCGATAATACGGCAGTTACCTTGACTTTTTCCACCGAGAAATCGTAGTTTTCGTCAAAGTGCGCCTCTTCGCTTAGTTCTTTTTGTTCACGGAGTTGAATCGTGGCATAATGTCGCTTGTTTTTTCTAAAATCGTCAATGATTTCGTTGTGTAAAATCACTTTCATCCACGAAACAAAGGAAGTTCCTAATTGGAACTGCGCGATGTTTTTCACTGCTTTCAAAAAGGCGTTATTAATCAAGGAAACCTGATCTTCTCGGTTATTTTTATAGCGAACTACAACATTCATCATCGGAGAAAAACACGCGTCGTACAGGGCTAGGACACTTGCTTCGTCCCCCTTTTGAATACGTCCCAAGAAGAATCGATCCAAATGTAATTTCCCAATGACTGTTTCACTCATTCTTTCAGCTCAACCATGATTTTTTGGCACACAGAAAGGTAACGTATTTACGTCAAATTATTGGGTGGACTTTTGATAATTATTCTTAGTGAGAAGTGGAAACTTCATGCTTACTCTCAAAACTAGCAAAGAGCAGCAGTCCAAAAAGGACACTGGCAAAAATCAAATGGCTGGTCTGTACCAATCCTGGCATTTCTGCATAAGCTAAAAGGACACCTGTGATTAATTCTAGTGCTAGCAATGCAAATGCCCAGCGAATTTTTGCGTATTTCATTCCCTTTTCATTCTTCCAAAACATCCATCCCAACAAGATCAAAACAAGCCAAGAGAAACTGCGGTGAATCAGGAAATCGATGCCAATGCGGTCAATCCATTGTTCGCGTGTGAATCCTTGCTTAACGAGCGCGTCAATCGCTTCGCGCACTTGCGTACCGAGAAACATTTGATAAAATGTGATCGCTAAAATCACGAGTAAACTCCAACGGATTGGTTTCGCTAAAGCGATTTTCTCCTTTTTACTTGGGTCCATCGCATACAGCAAATACAACTGTAATCCAATAATCACCAATGCCAAAAACAAGTGAACAGTGATGGTCCATGGAACCAAATTGGTAGCGACCACAATCGACCCGAACCAACCTTCGATTCCCATCAGGACAAGGTTCAATAACATCAAGAAAACAAACTTACGTTTGCGGTACACGATGAGCATCCAAACGAAGGCAATCAGCATCGCATTACCTGCAGCAAATCCAACCAAACGATTGAGGTATTCGGTCCATGTTTTGCGAACATTAAACGCTTCTTCTACATAAACGGTAGGATCAGACTGAATGCGCTCCGCAGTTTCTTTCATTCCAACCGCGTTTAAAAAACGACAAAACTTAGTGACTTTTTTTTCTCTTTTCAACAAATAGGCTTCGCGGTAATCTGCTGGAAGTTCCGATAATTCTGTGGGTGGAATCCATTCACCAAAGCACTTCGGCCAATCCGGACACCCCATCCCACTTCCGGTGATGCGCACCAAACTTCCTGCTACAACAATTAAGTAAATAAGGATGATGATAAGCCAATTAAATCGAATAAACCGTTTTGAAAATTCCATGAAACAAAAATACCAAGGATTTTAATCCCGATGTCCATTTGAGGCCACTTTTAATTGATAAATCGAGCACTTTCCATTTGAGTAGTTTTACGCAATATCGTATCTTTGTCCC
>CANHMH010000182.1 GCA_947461635.1 Flavobacteriales bacterium
ATTGCTTTTTCTTGGATGGGGGTCGGTGCTTCAAAACCCAATTCTGTTAACGACTTCAGCACCTCACTCCTCAATCCGAGCTCTTCAAATGTCATCTTGTTATTTTAAATTTGGGTGCAAAGATACACATAATAAAGGGATAAGTTGTTAATAAGTTGATTCTTAATGTTAAAAAACCATTAAACATCTTAAATCATAGCCTTTTATGTGGTGTATTTGAGCTGTTTTCACACAAAACCATCTTAAGGACACAAAACAAAATTCAACTTGCTTTGTGTGGATATTCATTGTATCTTGTCTTCATGTTTTATATTGAACGCATTTTTCGCGCTTGTCTTTTTATAGTCTTGTGCATTCCTAGTGTTTTTGGACAAAGAGTCACCTCGTTGAGACCTGATATTTCGGTAGATTCCATCTTGAAAGCCAAGCCCGGTGCTTCTAAATTAGCGCTTGACCCCATAACGAAACACCTTTTTTACACCAGTTCCAACGGTAATATCTACGAAGTTTTTGAGACTGATCAAACCGACTCCTTACGTTTTACAGCGAATGACCATGGATTATCACGTTTACAAGGACTTTGCTTTTTGGACAGCACGATGTACCTCGCTGGAAATATTTGGTATAGCACCACAGGAATCGGGATGATTATGAAAGGAACGTTGCAAACCAATGGAACAAGAGTTTGGACAAGCATGCTTGTGACAGAAGCGTATCCAACAAGTAGTTCCTCTGGTGACCACGGATTTACTGGAATCAATGTCGATCCGAGCAAACAATTCCTCTTTTTTTCGGGTGGATCTCGAACATCCTTCGGTGAAGTGGCGAGCGCTAACGGGAATTATCCTGGAATGCGGGAGCAAGCCTTGACCAGCAAGATTTACCGAATTCCCATTCACGCAGAAAATCTTTATTGGCCAAATGACTCCACATTTTTAACGAATAGCGGATTTGTCTTTGCTGAAGGAACACGAAATGCCTATGATATGGCCTGGAATGCACAAAACCATCTTTTTGCGGTGGACAATGCCGGTGAGCGAGATGATCCTGAAGAATTAAACTGGCTTCAAGAAGGACAGCATTATGGTTTCCCATGGAGAATCGGTGGAAATACCAATCCGCTAACGAATCCAAGTTATGACGCAAGCCAAGATCCATTGGTTAATCCGAACAATAGCGCATTTTTAGCTGGACATTTCAACGCGGATCCCAACTTCCCTCCTATTCCAGTTGGAATTCAATTTACGGAACCACTAAGAAACTACGGTAATGCCGCGGATTTTTACAAGGATGAAAATACCGGTCAAATTAAACGTGCCAGTGAAGAAGGAACGAGCGTTCGGACCTTTACCCCACATCGTTCACCGCTTGGACTCGTGATCGACCGTGATGAACTGCTTGGTTCTATTTATCAAGGTAAATCCTTTGTCATGAGTTTCATGCCTGGAGGCGACAGTACAGGCTACACGCCTCTTTCCCCTTGGGGTTCTCCTTGTCCGTTTGTCGATTCCTCGCGTGAATTGGTCATGATGGACCTTCAATACGATTCCTTGTTAGCCGATTACACGATTCACAGTGCAAACGTTGTTAGCGGATTTTACCTTCCCGTGGATGCCGAACAAGTAGGTAATTCCATTTATGTGATTGAAAATAATGGAGTCTTATGGAAACTGAACTTTCCGAGCAAGTTGAATCCACCTATTTGTTATCAAGCTGGACTCATTGCTTATCCAAATCCGTTTTCATCGACGTGTCAAGTTTATTTCCCGAATCCATCAAAACAATTAAGAAATTTTAAACTTTACCAATCCAATGGACAATTAGCCTATGAATCTGCTCAGTACGATTTGGATACTTACACGCTTTCTGTACCCAATGTTGCCGCAGGCGAATACACCTTAATACTTGAACAAGGAACGGAAATCCTTGCGCGTCAGAAGGTCATTATTTACGATTGATCCTCACTTAATGTCAATTTATTTCGTTCCTAACACAACATGAAATAAAAAAGCAACGTTTACATAGACTAAATTTCCTATTTTTGACCCAAATTAAAACGAACACATGAATCTGACAGGTATCATTTCCATCTCTGGTAGACCAGGACTATTTAAAGTTATCGCTCAAGGAAAAAACAGCGTGATTGTTGAATCCATGATTGACAAAAAACGTTTCCCAGCATACGCTACGGAGAAAATTTCCACATTAGAGGACATTAGCATTTTCACGTATGAGGAAGATGTGAAATTGACCGAAGTGTTATCAAAAATGAATGAGTCGTTTACCGATAATTGTCCATCCCACAAGGAGGATATGAAAGCGTTAGAAGCGGCATTAGCAACGTTCTTACCTAATTGGGACAAAGAACGCGTGTATCCTTCAGATGTGCGTAAAATTTTCCAATGGTACCATTTAATCAAACAAGCAGGATTATTTGAAGCAACAGCGGAAGGTGCCGAAGGTACTGAAGCGCCAGCGAAAGAAGCGAAAGTAAAAGCGGAGCCCGCAAAGAAAAAAGCAACAACTGCCGCAGCTCCATCCAAAGCAGCGAAACCTGCAAACATGAAGAAAGCTGCTCCTGTTAAAACAGGAAGTTCTCGCGGAAAATAATATCATAAACAATCGTAAAAATTCACCTGTCCATTCGTCAGGTGAATTTTTTTGTCCTAAAAATACCACGGTATGAAAATCGAAAGAAACAAACGACAATTTTTAAAAGAAGGCCTAACAATTCAATCTTGGGAGGATTTAAAACCATATTTCGACGATTTACTCGCACGAGAAATTGACAGCAAGGATAAATTTGAGCAATGGTTAAATGACCGAAGTGAATTGGATGCTGTATTGGAAGAAGATTTGGCGTGGCGTTATATTCGCATGTCCATTGAAACAAACAACGAAGAACTCGCTTCTGCATACACGTTTTTCGTGACAAAAATTCAACCGGAGTTAGCACCATTGGACGATGCCTTGAATCGAAAATTCATGGACTCCCCTTTCCGTAACGAATACACGGATTCCGCGCATCAAATTTACTTTAGAAGCATTGAAACGCAGGTGAATTTGTTTCAGGAGAAAAACGTTCCCATTGAGGCAGAACTGAACGAATTGGCTCAAAAATATGGAGCCATCAGTGCGGCACAGTCCATTGACTACCTTGGCGAAACGATGACCATGCAAAAAGCAAGTCAATTGTTGAAAGAGCAAGATGAAGCGGTACGTCAAACCGTATTCGATAAAATGGTAGAACGACGTCGCGTCGACACAGACTCATTAGATGAATTGTATACGCAGTTGGTCACGAAGCGACATGCATTAGCCTTGAACGCTGGATTTGACAATTTCCGAGATTACAAATTTCAAGCACTCGGACGCTTTGATTACGCCAAAGAAGATTGTTTTGCGTTCCATCACGCCATTAAAACACACATTGTTCCGCTTGTGAAAGACATTCAAGCGAAAAAACTAGCGATTACAGGTGAGGCGAAATTCAAACCGTGGAATACCGAAGTCGATCCAGAAGGAAAAGCGCCATTGAAACCGTTTGAAACGGGCAAAGAAATGTTAGATGGTTGCATTCAGATGTTAGAAAACTTGAATCCTTATTTTGCTGACTGTTTGAAAACCATGGAAGAAATGGGTCACTTGGACCTAGACTCCAAAGCAGGCAAAGCACCAGGCGGATACAATTATCCACTATATGAAATTGGCGTTCCGTTTATTTTTATGAATGCCGTTGGCGCACAGCGTGATTTAGTGACCATGGTTCACGAAGCTGGACATGCCGTTCATTCGTTTTTAAGTCGAGACTTGTCCCTCACTGGATTCAAGAATCTTCCATCCGAAGTAGCCGAGTTAGCATCGATGTC
>CANHMH010000183.1 GCA_947461635.1 Flavobacteriales bacterium
AAATCGGTCAAGGAAGTACATTTAGCTACCAATTTGATCAAAGTGGTTACCACGACATCACATTAGAGTACGATTTACTTGGTTGTATTGAAACAACAACGTACAACGACTACATCTACATGGAAAGCTATCCACTTGCTTCGTTCTCTTCTGTGCCAAGTAGTTTAACCGAAACAACACAGGCAATTCAATTCATGAATTCAAGTGTGGGAGGAACAACTTATACATGGGACTTCGATGATTCGTACACATCTACAGAATCTGATCCAAACCACATGTATGTTGGTGTAACGGAAAACCTTTTGGTGACCTTAACAGCTTACACACCACTTGGATGTTCAGACGAGTACACGATTTCGATTCCGGTTATTGCGGATCCAATTTACTACGTAGCAAATACCTTCACTCCAGACGAAGATGAGCACAATCAAACGTGGCAAGCAATCTTTACAACTGGATTCGATCCATTTGCTTTTAGCTTAACCGTTTACAATCGATGGGGAGAAGTGGTCTGGGAAACAAACGACGCAGCTGAATCGTGGGATGGAACTTACGGTATTCTTGGAACGAAGGTACCGGCAGGAATCTATACATGGAGAATGCAATACGAGCCAAAAGAAAATGACGACCGCAAAGTAGTGACAGGTCACTTGAATTTGATTCGATAATATCAAGACATACGAAAACAAAAAAGGCGCTAGTGATAGCGCCTTTTTTTATGTTCAATAGTTCTTATTTCTTTCTAAAGAAGATCTTCACAGGAACACCTTCAAAGTCAAATTTCTCACGTAGGCGATTCTCAAAGAAACGCTTGTAGGAATCCGGAACGTACTGTGGTAAGTTACAGAAGACCGCAAACGCTGGAGCATGTGTCGGTAACATTTGTATAAACTTAATCTTGATGTACTTCCCTTTCACTGCCGGAGGAGGTGTTTGAGCCACAACTTCGAGCATCACTTCATTCAATTCGTGCGTTGCAATCTTTCGCGTACGGTTTTCGTTCACGCGCATCGCTGTTTCCAAGGCTTTGTGAATGCGTTGCTTTGTAAGTGTCGAGGTAAAAATAATCGGAACATCATTAAACGGCGCCAACTGCTCGCGTAAATTCGCTTCGTATTCCAACATGGTATTGTGGTCTTTCTCCACTAAATCCCATTTGTTTACCAAAACAACCACTCCTTTTGAGTTCTTTTCAATCATGTAGAAAATACTCAAATCTTGCTTTTGAAGTCCTTCTGATGCATCCATCATAAACAAACAGACATCAGAGTTTTCTATGGTACGAACAGAACGCAAAACAGAATAATACTCGATGTCCTCTGTTACTTTTGCTTTCTTACGAATTCCTGCTGTATCAATCAAAAGGAAATCGAATCCAAATGCTTTGTAACGTGTGTGAATGGAATCACGAGTTGTTCCTGATATGTCTGTTACAATGTTTCGTTCTTGTCCGGTGAAGGCATTAATCATGGATGATTTCCCAACGTTTGGACGACCAACGATCGCAATTCTAGGTAAACTATCTTCCTCACGGATTGAATCGTCTTCCTTGTTGAAGTAAGTCACTAATTTATCCAAGATCTCTCCTGTTCCACCACCATTTGTTGCGCTTAGGTCGAATACCTCTCCAAGACCAAATGAGTAGAATTCAGAAGAAAGTCCAACGCGTTCTGTGTTATCCACTTTGTTCGCAGCAATCATACACGGTTTCTTGCTTTTTCGAAGCAATTGTGCAACGGTTTCATCCATTTCCACGATGCCGGTCATGACATCTACCATGAAAATAATTACGGTCGCCTCTTGAATGGCTAATTCAACTTGCTTGCGGATTTCTCCTTCGAAAATATCTTCTTTTACGGTTGCATATCCACCGGTATCAATGACAGAAAACTGATATCCGTTCCATTCTGATTTTCCGTAAATACGGTCTCTTGTTACGCCACTTACTTCTTTTACAATGGCATCACGGGACTCCGTTAAACGATTGAAAAGCGTTGATTTTCCAACATTTGGACGTCCAACGATTGCTACTATATTACTCATGTTTTTTTCTTAATTAAAGGATATTAATATCCATACTTTTTTAGCTTGTCTGCTGATGTGCGCCAATCCTTGTCCACCTTCACGAAGTTTTCCAAGAATACTTTCTTGTCGAGAAACTTTTCCATGTCCTGTCGTGCCGCACGTCCAATTCGCTGCAACATTTCACCACCTTTACCGATAATGATTCCTTTTTGCGAATCGCGTTCGACGATGATGTGCGCGCGAATACGGGTAATTCCAGCCTCCTCTTTGAATTCTTCAATTTCAATTTGCGTGCTGTAGGGAATTTCCTTTTGACAATGCATAAAAATTTTCTCACGGATGATTTCCGAAATGAAGAAACGCATCGGACGATCAGAAATTTCATCTTTCTCGTAGTACGCTGGATTTTCAGGCATTAATTCGAGAATTTCCGCCCAAACATTGTCAATATTAAAATTATGCAAGGCAGAAATTGGGAATATTTTCGCATTTGGAAGTTGTTCCTTCCAGTAGCTCACGCGTTCTTCTAATTTCTCTTGGTACGATTTATCGATTTTATTGATCAAACACAAAACAGGCACCTCCAAACGTTTGATACGCTCTAAGGTCTCTTTGTGATTCATTTCATTTTCAACCGTATCGGTTATGAATAACAATACATCCGCATCACGAATGGATGAATTCACATAATCCATCATGTTTTCGTGCAACTTGTATGCTGCATTTACCACACCAGGAGTATCCGAGAAAACAATTTGGTAATTCTCATCATTCACAATCCCCAAAATACGGTGACGTGTTGTTTGTGCTTTAGAGGTAACGATGGATACTTTTTCTCCAACTAATTGATTCATCAACGTTGATTTCCCGACATTTGGGCTTCCTACGATGTTAACAAATCCTGATTTATGTGCCATTCTGCTTTAATTGAGTGCAAAGATACACGTTTTAAACGGGATACGGTAAAGGTAGATGCCATTAGCAAACAGCGCAGGACACGAATCTTTCGAAAAATAAATTAAATTCGTTGCATGAATACAGAAGCAAAACCAATTGACCGAAAAATCATCTTCCTTATTGTTGTTGCCGCGCTCGGTTATTTCGTTGACATCTATGACCTCGTGTTGTTTGGTGTGGTCAAAGCGGAAAGCCTTGGTGACATCATGGTGAATGCCAGCGAACAATCCATTGCAGCGACTGGGAAATTCTTGTTTAATATGCAGATGTTTGGGATGTTATTGGGCGGGATTCTATGGGGGATTTTAGGTGACAAACGCGGACGATTAAAAGTACTTTTTGGTTCCATCCTACTCTACTCCGTTGCCAATTTACTCAATGCATTTGTGACGGATGTTACGACTTACGCGGTAATTCGTGTCATTGCAGGAATCGGACTCGCAGGAGAACTCGGCGCAGGAATCACCTTGGTTTCCGAGATGATGTCTAAGGAAAAACGTGGTTACGGAACGATGATCATTGTGACGTTTGGTGCATTGGGTGCTGTTGTAGCCTCGTTGGTCGGATCAGAGGGTGCGTGGATTGCCGCTGGAATTGAACGCGTTTTCGGACTTGTGTTACACAACTGGCAAGTAGCGTATGTCGTGGGAGGATCCATGGGGATTTTGCTCTTATTTTTGCGCATTGGGACTTTGGAATCCACTTATTTTCAGTCCATGCATCAGGACAAAGCCATTCAAAAAGGAAATTTAAAATTGATTTTCTTTCAACGTGAAAACCTCATCAAGTACCTTCATTGTGTGGTGATTGGTATTCCGATTTGGTATGTGATTGGACTGTTGATCATGAATTCCAA
>CANHMH010000184.1 GCA_947461635.1 Flavobacteriales bacterium
GAATCTAAGTCAAAGCGATAGCTTGCGTTTGCCGCAATGGAAGCAGAAGATCTTGAGATATAAGGATAGTGTTTTATTTCCGAACGATTTAAATTGATTCCTGAAAGTCCAATGGTCCATTTTTTACTCACTAAAGACATCCCGGCATTTAAACTGTATGAAGCTGGATTCCAGAAGGTATAGTCAGAAACTGGCGGCGTCAGACATTCAATATAGGGTATGTTGTCACGGCGCATGCCTAATCCAAGTCCTGAATTCAAGGTCAGGTTTCGATTGATTTTTGCACTGTACGCGGCGTTCAAGCTATTCGAGATAACTTTCCAGTTTGATAATTGATTGAATTCGTTGTTCACACCAAAAGAGAAAGAACCCACTTGTTGCTTTAAGGAAAAGAAATTGATGAAGTTGGAAGTTGTTCCTATGTTGGCATACATACTCGTGTTACTCGTATATACTTTCTTTTCAGCAAATGCAGATGGATTACTCGCATTGAAATAATCATCCATGGAGTAGGTGCTTTGCGCAAAAAATGAACTCGAAACAAGAAGGAAAAAGAATAAAATGATTGAACGCATTTCTAAAGGTTTTCTTAATGAAACAAGTTCAAGTAAGAAAAAGTTACATGTCCGCACCTCTTAAGCGAATTAATTGCGTTAACTTAACTGAGGAAGAAGTGATATGCAGGATCCAAGTGCGGAATTATTGAAAAGAGTTCAGGCCTACGACCGTAGGGCGCAATTGGAATTGTATCAACTTTGCTATCCGGTATTGATTGGCACCGCTCGACGCTTTCGAAAAAACGACGAGGAACATAAAACATTGGTGAACAATGCTTTTATGAAGATCATTCAGAACTTAGACAAATACCAGGACATTCGTTTTTTCAGTTGGATCAAACGGATCATTACCAATGAAATCATTGACGATTTTCGTCGCTCAAAGAATTACCATACGTTTTACCAACATGACGCCACCATCGAAGGAAATGATGGTGTTCATCCAGAAGCGGAATATGAACTCAATCAAGCGCATTTGAACACGATGTTACTTCAATTATCGGAACCAACCCGTGTGGTCTTTAACCTGTTTGTTGTCGATGGATATTCGCATCGCGAAATTGGCGAACTTTTAGGAATCTCCGAACAAACATCTAAGTGGCACACGAAAGTTGCCCGTAAAAAATTAAAAGAATTACTTAAAATACAAAACCATGTTATCTAAGCAAGAAGATTTCGATCGCGATGTGAAGCGTGTCCTGCAGGAGGTCCACGGCGAAGAAATTCCCCTCGATTTTTTGGTAGACATCGAACAAAGGCTCGATCAATTAGAGAAAAAGAGAAAACGACGCGTGTTCGTTTGGTTTTTCTCAGGAATCGTTTTGGCAAGTGGACTCACTTTTGGACTACTTCGTGGAAACGGGTCTTCCAATACAGCAGTGAAAACGACTTCAAATAATGCAGTGGTAACTACACCACAAAAAGGAATCAATTTAGCAACGAAAACCAAGGTTTTCAAGCAGATCGTTTCTTCCAAAGCTATTCAATCTGGTCAAACGAATGCAGTTCAAATAGCTGCTACACAACTGTCGGGAGCGACCAGAAAAATGGCGGTTTCAGATCCTCAACTAAAAGGAACTGTATATCCCTCAACTCTAGAAAATTTATCGGATTTGATGCAAGTATCCACCATTCTTGACGATGGTGTTACGTCAATACCAAATTTCGAAATGACTGAAACACCGAGAGATTTAAATTCATTCATCTCAGATGAGCAAAAAGTAATTTCATCAGCAGGTAATTCTGCTAAAACGGATCCAAAAAGTAGTAATGAAAGCGCAAATCATGATTCGGTTCCAGCTCCAACGATTCCTGGAATTGCTCCTTTGACCAAAGATTTGAGTGAGGAAGCAGTCAATTTTAATAACAAACCTACATCGCCTGAACCTGGCATTCTTCCTATTGAAAAAGAGAAATGGGTGAAAACTTTTGGGTTTTTTATGGGGATGAGTGGAATCGGTTCTTCGATTGAGGTAAAGGAGAATATAGGTTTTAGTGCAGGCGTATCTCCAGACCTTAAAAAATATGCTGAAATTCGAAATGCACAAGAACGAAGTACTTCAAGTATCGATTTATCGCTTCGCACAAGTTGGATGAAGCACCATTTCTTGATTCAATCAGGAGTGGATTACTTCGAATGGGGCGAACAATTAAAATACGACTATAACATCGTTTATGATGGCGTTAATCGTTATTCGTATGTTTCCGTTCCATTGTATCTAGGATATCGTCAATCTTGGAAGAGCTTGGAGTTGTCTGCCAGTATTGGAAGCTCCATTGGAGGTGTAATTAAACGCGATGGGTATTACCTTCAGGAGAATTTAACGACGATTGCTGTGGAGCAGGCAAGTAATTGGACCACGACCGGTTATCTTCAGTTGGAGCTCAGTTATGTGAAAGATAATTATAGATTTTCTATTGCACCTACTTATCGTAGGTCCTTGACGTCAGTCATTTTTTCTGGGTATACGAGAAACATTTATCAATCCTTTGGCTTGCAAATAGGAATGGCGGTAATCTTGAAATAGACTTAGCGCCCTTTAGGTCGACGTGAATTCGTTTTTTTCGTTGTTCCACCCCGATGTTCCTTTTTCTTTGGTGTATTTCCAAAGTTTGGACTACTCAAATAGGGTTTTTTGGATTTTGGTGGATGCGAAGTGCTCGATGAGGTCGTTGTTTTTGGTTTTTTCGAAGCCGCCGGCTTCGATGATTTTCGAACATCATCGTTTGTAGAATCTTCCAGTAAATTGTTGATGATGTCCATTTCACTATCGGTCAAATCGCGCCATTCTCCAACGGGCAATCCTTTGAGTCCAATATTCATGATGCGTACGCGCTCCAACTTTGTTACTTCATAACCAAAGTGTTCGCACATTCGTCGAATTTGTCGGTTTAGTCCTTGAATCAGTGTAATGCGAAACACCTGAGTGGCTTCTTGAACGACTTTGCATTTTTTGGTATTTACGCCTAAAATCGGAACTCCTTTGGCCATTCCGGAGATCATTTCTGGCGTCAAAGGTTTATTTACGGTAACGAGGTATTCTTTTTCGTGGTTATTACCCGCACGTAAAATCTTGTTGATGATGTCGCCGTTGTTGGTCAAGAAAATGAGTCCTTGTGAATCTTTGTCCAAGCGTCCCACCGGAAAAATACGTTTGCTGTGGTTGACGAAATGAACAATGTTATCATGCACATTTTCTTCGGTAGTGGAAGTCACGCCAACCGGTTTATTCAAAGCAATAAAAACGATGTCCTCACCTTCTCTTGGTTCCAATTCCGTTCCGTTCACACGCACCTTATCACCTACATTCACTTGGTCGCCGATGGTCGCTTTTCGTTTATTGATAAAAACCAAACCGCGTTCAATGAATTTATCTGCTTCACGGCGTGAGCATAGTCCACTTTCACTGATGAATTTATTTAAGCGCATTTCGTAAACAACTTAGTTTCGCATGAATCAATGCTACGAATTTGCTTCGTTGACATTGTAATTTTGCTTTGAGCGATAAATTTAGTCAAATTAAAAAGTTCAGGTAGAAATGCTGGGATCTATTTTTGTGATTGAAGCGTTCCACATGATTGAAAATCCAGCGGTGCAGAAAGTATAGGACAAAAAAAAGCCCTTCTCCATTTCTGAAGAAGGACTCATCTTTGTTTAATCTATATCATTATTGTTTCACCACACGGTGCGTGTTCGATTGTCCAAGGCTATTGGTCATTTGAATGAAGTAAACACCTCTCATGAAATCCGTTAAATCCAAATTGGTTTCTGTGGAAGATA
>CANHMH010000185.1 GCA_947461635.1 Flavobacteriales bacterium
CGTTACAACGGAATTTGAACGCGATGAATTCATTTATGCGAAAGACAAGTTAGTTGAAGCCGTTGATGATCGCATCGACATTACCAAAAGACAATTCACCGGAAAAAGAACTGACAAATGAGTTTACAAATGATCTCCGTGATATTGGGAAGTTTAACGATTGCATCAGGATTGATGGTCGTTTTAAGTAAACACCCAATTCGAAGTGTAATCTACCTAGTGATTACCTTCTTTTTTATCTCCGCCATGTACATTCTGATGAACGCACAGTTTTTAGCGATTGTGAACATGATTGTATACGCAGGTGCCATTATGGTCCTTTTCTTATTTGTTTTAATGTTACTAAACTTGAACAAGGAAATGGAACCTGAGACAACTCGAATGAGTATCATAACGGCTGTCATTGCAGGTGGGACCCTTTTTCTTGTGATGATTACAGCATTAAGAGATACATTTCAATATGGAAAAGGCTACGTGCAAGTTCCTGTTCAGGACGCTGGACTCGTAGAAAAATTAGGGAAATTATTATTTTCAAAATACCTCGTGCCGTTTGAAATCTCTTCTATTCTATTCATCGCAGCGATGGTTGGAGCAGTATTGTTAGCGAAAAGAGAAAAACAAATCATCGACTAAGAAAAAAATTATGGAACAACTTAACAATATAGGAGCATCCTTAGATTTTTACATTTTCGTTTCCATTGCTTTGTTTAGCATTGGTGCGATTGGTGTGCTCACAAGAAAAAACATGATTGTTTTATTGATGTGTATTGAATTGATGCTAAACGCAGTGAATTTGCTTTTAGTCACTTTCTCTACCTTCTTTGGAAATGGTGAAGCGCAAATATTTGTGTTCTTCATCATCGTCGTTGCGGCCGCAGAAGCTACCATCGGATTATCCATTTTAATTATGGCATACCGAAATAGTAAATCCATCGACATCGAAATGTTCAACAAATTAAACGGTTAAGAAAATGGGAAAAGATCTGTTATTATTGACCTTGATTTCTTTGCCTTTATTTGGCGCTGCTATCAATGGTATACTTGGAAAGAGGATGCCAAAATTAATCGTTGGTTCGTTAGCGACTATAATGGTATTTGTTTCTTTCCTTATCGGACTGACCTTGTTTTCAGGATTGGATAAAACGACCATCGTTCATTTGTTTCAAGTAGCAAAATTTGATGATTTCACCTTAGATGCGAACTTTCAAATTGATTCTTTATCCATTTGGATGACCTTAATCATCACAGGAATTGGTTCTTTGATTCACTTGTTCTCGATGGGTTACATGAGTCACGATGAAGGATACCACAAATTCTTCACGTATTTGAACTTGTTTATTTTCTCCATGCTCCTTTTAGTATTGGGAAGTAATTACTTCGTATTGTTCTTCGGTTGGGAAGGTGTTGGTATTTGTTCGTATTTATTGATTGGATTCCACTACAACGATACTGAAAAAGGAATAGCGAACAGCCTAGCTGCGCGTAAAGCATTCATCATGAACCGTATTGGTGACGCTGGATTGTTGTTCGCACTCTTCATGATGTTAAACAAATTTCACACACTAGAGTTCGTCGAAATTGGAAAAATGATTACTGCTAGTCCAGAGTTGTATACGGGAATTGCTGTAGCGATTACTTTATGTCTATTCTTAGCTGCGACTGGTAAAAGTGCACAAATTCCATTGTTCACTTGGTTACCAGATGCGATGGCGGGTCCAACTCCGGTATCAGCACTAATTCACGCCGCAACCATGGTAACTGCCGGAATCTACTTAACCGTTCGTTCGAATTTCTTGTTTGAATTAGCACCAACAACCAAAGACATTATTTTGGTGATTGGTATTGCAACGACCGTTGTCGCTGCGTTTATTGCCATGCGTCAAAACGACATTAAAAAAGTATTGGCTTACTCCACAGTTTCACAACTTGGATTGATGTTCGTTGCGTTAGGAATGGGAGCGTACACTGTTGCTTTGTTCCACGTAACGACCCATGCTTTCTTCAAAGCCTTATTATTCCTAGGATCTGGTAGCGTAATTCACGCCATGTCCGATGAGCAAGACATCCGTAAAATGGGTGGTTTATCGAAATTAACGCCGATTACACACATTACTTTCTTAATCGGTACACTTGCTATTGCTGGATTCCCTTTCCTTTCTGGATTCTTTTCCAAAGATGAAATCTTAGCACATGCGTGGATGTCAAGTCCAATCGTGTATGGAATTTTAATGATTGCTGTTACGATGACAGCCATCTACATGTTCCGCTTGTATTTCTTGGTGTTCCACGGAAGTTTTAGAGGTGGTGAGAAATTAAAATCACACGTGCACGAAAGTGGCTTATCCATGACGATTCCTTTGATGGTTCTAGCAGTGTTGTCCGTATTTGGTGGAATCTTGAATTTACCGGGTATTGTATTTCATAACGCTGGACATTGGATGTCGCACTTTTTAGAAAGCACAACATATGGTTTAAATCAAATTGAAACAGAACACATGGATGGAAATCAGTCCATCATTTTGATGACTATTGCGAGTGTTGTGGCATTATCCGTGATGACTTGGGCGTACATTACATACGTGAAGAATCAAGCTGTTGCTAAGGAAGATGTGGACATGAATGCATGGGAGAAATTATCGAGCAACAAGTTGTACATCGATGAATTGTACCAAACGATTTTTGTTCAACCGATCTTGTGGTTATCTTCTACCCTAGCGAGTCAATTTGAGCAACGAATATTGAACAATGGAATTTTCCGTTTGACCAGCGCAATTGAAGCGAGTGGAAATTACACACGCAAATGGCAATCGGGATTCTTGTCAAGTTATCTATTCTGGATGGTAATGGGTATCATCGGATTTATTAGTTATTACATCATAAAATCTACATTTTGGAACTAATCATTTTACCACTTATTCTTGGAATCATTGCGTTCTTTCTTCCAACTAATTGGGTTCGTCCATTTGGATTGTTAGCAAGCATCAGTGTTTTGGCTGTTTCCATTGTTCATTTGATGAACTTTGATCCGGAGAACTATGTTCTTATCCTAAATCCAGCAGAAGTTTTCCCATTAGGGTTAACATTTAAAATGGGTTACGATGGATTGGCTTTAGTCATGGTATTGTTAACCAATGCTGTAATCAGTATCATCTTATTAGCGAATTGGAACAGAGACATTTCTTCCAATGGTCGATTTACCGGATTGGTTCTTTTGATGCAATGTGCTTTATTGGGATTATTCACATCCCTTGATGGAATTTTGTTCTACACCTTCTGGGAGTTAACCTTGATTCCAATCTTCCTTATTCTATATTGGTTTGGAAAACAAGACAACAACCGAGCATTATTCAAATTCTTCTTGTATACATTATTGGGATCGTTAATGATGTTATTGTCCTTTATCGGATTGGCTTTCTTCTCGCCAAACTTCTCTTACTTCCAATTAGTGCAGGCGAACTTCGATGGAAAATCACTAGAAGCTGCATTGATTATGGGAGGAATTCTATTTGCATTCGCGGTGAAAATTCCTTTATTTCCATTCCACACATGGCAAGCACCAACGTACACGAATGCACCGATGGCTGGAACCATGTTGCTTTCAGCATTGATGTTGAAAATGGCCTTATTCGGAATGATCAAATGGATGATTCCAATTGGATTTGAAGGATTGGTTTATTTGAAATGGCCTGTGATCACACTTGGTGGAATTGGAATCGTTTATGGTGCAATTATCGCCATGAAGCAAAAAGATTTGAAAACCTTGTTCGCTTATGCTTCA
>CANHMH010000186.1 GCA_947461635.1 Flavobacteriales bacterium
CAACGCATCTTCCAAGGAGAAAAATTCGAGAAAAGAATCGAGCAACGAACAGTTAGAAAGAACGATTAAGCACAGACGATATGGCACTCGACAAAAATGGCATTGCGCAACGCATTGCACAAGAATTAAAAAACGGATGGTACGTCAACCTAGGCATTGGAATTCCTACGCTAGTTGCTAACTATATTCCTCAAGGTATTGAAGTAGAATTTCAATCAGAAAATGGCATTTTAGGGATGGGTCCTTTTCCCTTTGATGGAGAAGAAGATGCCGACCTAATCAATGCCGGAAAGCAAACGATTACGACTGTTCCTGGTGCTTCTTTCTTTGACTCCGCAACTTCATTTGCCATGATTCGTGGCCAACACGTTCAGTTAACGGTTCTTGGAGCCATGGAAGTTTCTCAAAACGGCGACATCGCCAATTGGAAAATCCCTGGAAAAATGGTGAAAGGAATGGGCGGTGCAATGGACCTTGTTGCATCTGCAGAAAACATTATCGTTGCCATGATGCACAGCAATAAAGCGGGTGAATCAAAAATTCTAAAGGAATGTACCTTACCTTTAACTGGTGTTGGCTGTGTGAAAAAAGTTGTAACTGAATTGGCCGTTTTGGAAATCAAGGATGGTAAATTTCACTTAATTGAACGTGCGCCAGGAGTAAGTGTAGAGGAAATCATATCAAAAACGGAAGGTGACCTTGTTGTTCCTGATGTTGTTCCTGAAATGCACTTTGATTGAATCCTTTTCACGAAAAATACATCGCCGCCATTCATGCGAGTATCGCTGCCTCAGAAGCGATTATGCAGATTTATCAAAACGATTTTGAAGAAATCATCAAAGCAGATGGCTCTCCTTTAACACAAGCAGATCTTGCTTCCTCGGATATCATTGACACCTTTTTACATCCCTTTGGCATACCTATTACCGGAGAAGAAACGGATAAGATGAAGTACGAAGAACGGGCAACTTGGGCAGAATGCTGGTGTGTGGATCCATTGGATGGAACAAAAGAATTCATCAAAAAAAACGGAGAATTCGCAGTAAATATCGCATTAATCAAGGATGGCAAAGCACATTTTGGACTGATTGCATCACCAGTTCGACGTGAAATTATTGTTGGATCAGAAGAAACCGGTGTCTACATTTTTTCATTCGACGATGTACATGATTTTTACTCTTGGAAAAAACTTTCCATACCTGAAAAACACAACAATCCCATTGTTCTCATTGGGTCAAGAAGCCATCATTCCGGTTCTGTTCTTCAAATCATCGAATCGCTAAAATCCATTTCTTCGGAAATCGAATTTACCCAAATGGGATCCGCCTTGAAGTTTTTCGATTTAGCATTGGGAACAGCTGATATTTATCCGCGTTTTGCACCAACCATGGAATGGGACATCGCAGCTGGTCAAGCCATTTTAGAAGCACTTGGTGGCTCTGTTGTTCATGCAGAAACAGGTGAAGCCCTTCGATACAATAAAGCAAACCTCTTGAATCCGTTTTTTGTTGCGAGAACGGCTACTCTTCTGTCAAGCGACAAATAATCTCCTCATGTTGCGGATATTTATCCAATAATTCTTGTCTCAAAAACAATTCAAAATCACGGAACATGAATCCAGGGGCAACCGCACAGGAAACAAGTGAATATCCACCTTCTTCTTGGACTTCGCTGCCAAATATGTCTTGTTTTTTCACTAAATGATATGGACTTTGTCCCGCAGATAAATCGAGTCCGAGTTGTTTTTGCTCATGACCACTTTCACCAATCACATGAACGATTAGTGGGCTTCCTTCATGAAAATACCAATTTTCATCGCTTTGAATGCGGTGAAAATTCGATGCGTTTTCGGAGGTAAGCAAAAACAATATAGACGTCATCAGGGCTTGTTCTCCATCCAACGTTTCCACGCTTCGATACGTTTCTTTATAGTATCCACCTTCGGGATGTGCAAGTAATCCAAGTGATTGAATGAGTTCTTGAATGCGTTGATTGTGTTTCATTTTAGTCAAATTAAAATCAATAGTTCTGTTCACTTAATAACTCCGAATCAATTTTTTGCAAAAATTCATCCGCTGCGTTTAAGTGCGTCATTTTCTTGTCTTCCGTCATCTTGTCGAAGCTATGAACCAACATTCCAATGCGTGGATTTGACAGAAAAAAAGTTCGCTGTTTATCCATAAAGCGCCAGAAAAGTCCATCCCAAGTAGTTTGCCATTCCCCTTTTTCGTAATCACTCATTTTCATCAAATAATTACTTCCACTAATGTACGGTTTTGTCGACATGAGTCCACCATCGGCAAATTGACTCATCCCATAAATATTTGGAACCATCACCCAGTCGTAAGCATCGATGAACAGTTCCATGAACCATCTGTATACCTCATCTGGATCAAACTCGCACAAGAGCATGAAATTACCCAAGACCATCAATCGTTCAATGTGGTGACAATATCCAGTTTCTAAAACTTTTTTAATGGTTTCATCAATCGGAGGAATCCCAGTTTTACCGTTCCAAAATGAAGCTGGAATCTTTCGGTTAAATGCCCAATAGTTTCGCGTGCGTTCCTCACTTCCTTTTAGTTCATACACCATGCGAATAAATTCACGCCAACCAACAATTTGACGAATAAATCCCTCGAGTGAATTCATAGGGACATCATGTTCAGCGGCGTATTGAATGGCTTCTTCAACTACGAATTGAGGTGTCAATAAGCCAATGTTTAACATCGGACTTATCACACTGTGATTAAGCACCAACTCCTTTTTGAGAATGGCGTCCTCATACGTGCCGAATTGAGCAAAACGCGTTTCGAAAAAAGCGTATAGGAATCGTTTGCTTTCATCAAATGAACTCGGATAAATCCAAGAATCATTCAAAGAACCTGGATTCGAAGAGAAGTATTTCTCCACGTAATCGAAGGCTTCTTCATCGAAAGATGATTTTTTTGGTAAGTCGACATCGGGTGGCTTGAGTCCTTTCGGATAGCGTTTGCGGTTGTCCTTATCAAAGGACCATTTTCCTCCCTGGGGACCACCATCCATATCCATCAACAAATTGCGTTTGATTCGCTGCGCTTTATAAAACTCCGTTTGAAACAATTTTTTTCGGGTGGTAAAAGCAGTAAAATCATCGGTGCCGTTCAAAAACAATGGTGAAGGATGCTTTTCCAAGGAAACATTGAACGTGGTGGATGTACTCTTTATTCTTTTCTCCAACCAATTATCCGTCGGATCGATATAGTGAATGATAGGAGGTTCGCTCGTAGATAACGACTGAAGCAATGTTCGAATATCTGATCGTTCGTCGTTCGTATCAATATATCGTACCGTAAATCCTTTCGATTGCAGATAATACTCATACTGTTTCATCGTTGCTCGGTGATAGGCTAATTTTTGTTTGTGAAATGAAAATTGACGAAAAAACAAATATTCTTCCACTAAAAAAACTTCATCACAAGCAGCAAAAACAGTTGTGTCTTCCATTAATTGATGCGGGAAAATTAAGCCGATACTTTTCATCATTTCGTTTTGTTCATTCGACATTTATCACTGCAGTATTTTACCTCATCCCATACTTTCTCCCATTTCTTTCTCCAAGTAAAGGGACGCTGACAAGTTAGGCAGATTTTCTCCGGTAAGTCGCTCTTTTTTCGTTGTTTCATTTGCGCGGATTGACGTGTTTTTTTACAATGCGTTTGGCATCTGTTTTCACAGCTAATTCCTTCCGGAAGGACCA
>CANHMH010000187.1 GCA_947461635.1 Flavobacteriales bacterium
CTGAGCCGTAATCAGATGCGCTATTCAGTTGCGCCACAAGGCCGTTTCTGAGTGCAAAGATATACAATTTTCAATAAACGTTGAGTTTTTTCTGAAAAAAATGACGTGAAAAAGTTGAATTGTATTGTTCAAGCTTTATTTTTTGTAATATTTAAAGATACAGATTTCTGAACTAAACCATTACTAGTTTGTTTTGTTGTAAAAGAAAAAACATGAAAAAAATGATGTATGTACTTATTGGCATTTTTAGTGTCTTCATTATGATTGTAATATTTATGTCCTTCCGTTACTCCAACATTGAAATGCCGAAATACACTGTTCTAAAGTCCTATGAAAAGAACATTGAACTTCGACAATATCCAAATATGATTGTGGCTAAAACGAGCGTAAAGGACAAATCCTTTGAAAATTCAGGGAGCGATGGTTTCCGCAGCATTGCAGGATATATCTTTGGGGGGAATGAAAAAGCACAAAAAATCGCTATGACTTCTCCAGTAGTTATGGAATTAAATGATTCAGCAACGATGTATTTCGTGATGCCAAGTCAATATAAAAAAGATGAATTACCGAATCCATCGAACAAAAATGTAACGATTCAAGAAGAGGTTTCTAAAGTATTATTGGTTGTTCGTTATGGGGGGTATTCTAACGATGAACGTATTGAAAGTCATATTACAGTCTTGAAAAACATCATTCAAAAACACAACTTAAAAGCGACGGGTGGATTCATGTACATGGGATACAATGCGCCTTGGGACATCATCAACCGTCGAAACGAAGTGGCGATTGAAATCATCCCTTAAGTCCTCGTAGTTTTTGTGCTAATATCTGAACGATTATTGCTACTTTTCCTATCATAGAAAACGTATTTTCGTGGAGCAAAAGCTATAAAACATGTACCCATACCAACTAAATTCCCTGGAGGAATACCACCGTGCTTATCAAAAAAGTGTTCAAGAACCTGAAGAATTTTGGGCTGAAATCGCTGAGAACTTCCAATGGAAAAAGAAGTGGAACAAGGTCTTGGATTGGAATTTTACAGAACCTTCTATTCAATGGTTTAAAGGTGGGACGCTTAATATCACCGAAAATTGCCTAGATCGACATTTGGCGGATAAAGGTGATCAAGCAGCTTTGATTTGGGAATCGAATAATCCAAGTGAATCTTCTGTTACCTACACCTACACAGAATTGCATGCCAAAGTGATGCAGTTTGCTCATGTTCTTCAAAACAACGGCGTTCGAAAAGGAGATCGCGTGTGTATTTATATGGGAATGATTCCTGAATTAACGATTGCCACGCTTGCATGTGCAAGAATTGGCGCCATTCACTCCATTATTTTTGGAGGATTCTCCGCTCAAGCAATTGCAGACCGATTGGATGATGCACAAGCGCGTTTTATCGTTACTTGTGACGGCGCTTTTCGTGGCGCAAAGGACATTCCTTTGAAATCAGTGATCGATGATGCATTAGTTGGAAATAAAACCATTGAACGCGTGATTGTATTTGAGCGTACACGCGTACCTGTTTCTATGTTGAAAGGACGCGATGTTTGGTGGACCGATGAAATCCAAAAAGTGGAGGAAGCAGGAAATCCATTTTTCCCTGCTGCAGAAATGGATGCAGAGGATATTCTCTTTATTCTTTATACTTCCGGCTCAACAGGAAAACCGAAAGGTGTCGTTCATACAACGGCGGGATACATGATTTGGACGAATTACACCTTTGTCAACGTTTTCCAATACAAACCCGGGCAAATTCATTTCTGTACAGCAGATATCGGATGGATTACAGGACATAGTTACATCATTTATGGTCCATTGAGTGCCGGAGCAACATCTTTAATGTTTGAAGGAATTCCAACGTATCCAGATGCTGGGAGATTCTGGGACATCGTCGATAAATTTAAAGTCGATATTCTTTATACCGCACCGACTGCCATTCGCAGCTTAATGGGATTTGGATTGGAGCACGTCGTTGACAAAGACTTAAGTTCCTTAAAAGTTCTTGGATCCGTGGGAGAGCCAATCAACGAAGAGGCTTGGCAATGGTACAACCAACACATTGGCAAAAACAATTGTCCGATTGTCGATACTTGGTGGCAAACAGAAACAGCCGGGGTACTCATCTCAAACTTAGCTGGAGTCACACCAAGCAAACCATCGTACGCAACTTTGCCGTTACCAGGTGTTCAACCATGTTTGGTGGACGATGCTGGAAAAGAAATTGAAGGAAATGGTGTGAATGGAAATCTGTGCATCAAATTTCCATGGCCGGGAATCATACGAACAACCTATAACGATCACGAGCGTTGTCGTCAAACGTATTTCTCTGTTTACGAGAATTACTATTTCACAGGCGATGGATGTTTACGCGACGAAGATGGCATGTACCGCATTACCGGACGCGTTGATGACGTATTGAACGTCAGTGGACACCGAATCGGAACAGCCGAAGTGGAAAATGCCATCAATATGCACACTGGAGTCATTGAAAGTGCAGTTGTTGGTTATCCGCACGACATCAAAGGTCAAGGGATCTATGCCTACGTGATTATTGAAAATCAACATGGAGATGCTGCGTTGACGAAACAGGACATCCTTCAAACGGTTTCAAGGGTGATTGGCGCGATTGCAAAACCGGATAAAATCCAATTTGTTTCAGGATTGCCAAAAACACGAAGTGGAAAAATCATGCGCCGCATTTTACGAAAAATTGCAGAAGGGGACACTTCTAATCTTGGAGATACGAGTACCTTACTTGATCCATCCATTGTTGATGAAATCAAATCTGGCGCTTTTAAGTTCTTCAGAATGATGTACTGATATGGTGCTAAACTAATGGTGCTATTCAAGGTGTAGCTTGCGTTTGTCAAAGCGTTGGTCCAACTGCCAGTCAGTGGACTTGGCACGGAAAACGACTGATTTGAATTGCGGACATTCACGATAATTACTACATTCTCAGTACCCAGTGTTTTCTTTAAGCAAAGTACATTGGTAGAAATAGCGTAATTCGAAATACTTCCTTTACGCGCTGCTGCCGATTCATTGTGAAATGACAAGATGTCTTTATACGCCTGTAACATATCTTGATTGATGTTCCAATTGATCGGTGAATTGGTAAAGAATGGAGTAGTGGTGCTGCGTCCAACTTCTTGTCCCGTGTAAATTAATGGCACTCCTCCCATAAATATAGTTGAAACAGATGCGGCTAAAGCACCTGCTTTCCCATTGAACAAACTCCAAGGTGAAGCATCCCAAGCAGACTCATCGTGATTGGTCGTAAATCGAATTTTATGTTTGCCCGTTGGCATATTCGTATACTCAGCTAAATGAGTATTGTATAAATTAGTAATTGACGCTGTTCCAGCCCATAAATTTTTGGCAGCGGTGTAATAATTCCATCCATAGGTCAAATTGAACCCAGCAGTGTAATGATCCGCTCTCGTTCCTTCCGCTAAAAACAACAAATTTCGATTTGGAATAGCGTTTAAGTTGTTGATCGCTTGTTGCCAAAACTCGAAAGGAACACCGTCAGCATAATCACAACGGAATCCATCGACATTTGCTTCGAGTACCCAGTATTTCATGGCGTCAATCATCGCCAATTTCATATCTGTATTGTTGAAATTCAAATCGGCGACATCGTTCCAATTCGTTCCCGGAGGAATAATGATGTTTCCTGCAGCATTTTGCGAATACCAGTCTGGATGTGCTGTTATCCAATCATTATCCCA
>CANHMH010000188.1 GCA_947461635.1 Flavobacteriales bacterium
AATCACCGAATTAATTCCAGTAGCATCTGAAAAATCAGTGGGTCAAAAAATTGATTTTGGGGGTATGGAATGTACCGTTGTTGGTTTGGCTACCGCAGTATCTATGAAACCAGATTTGGCTATTTTTTCCGCTGGAGGAGATACTTCTTTGGAATGGGCTCCAAAATTTGCAGAAGTTGGAACGTTTGTGATTGACAATAGTTCTGCTTGGCGTATGGATCCTACGAAATGTTTGATTGTTCCAGAAATTAATGGAGATATACTAACTTCCGAAGATAAAATCATTGCGAATCCGAACTGTAGCACCATACAAATGGTATTAGCATTGGCTCCTTTACACCGTAAATACAAAATCAAACGTGTGATTGTTTCTACTTATCAGTCCATTACAGGAACAGGTGTAAAAGCGGTTACCCAAATGGAAAATGAGCGTGCAGGAATTTCAGGAGAAATGGCGTATGCATATCCAATCGACAAAAACTGTATCCCACATTGTGATTCATTTACCGAAAACGGTTATACGAAAGAAGAATTGAAGTTGATGAATGAGCCTAAGAAAATCTTAGATCCAAGTATTCAAGTTACTGCTACTGCGGTACGTGTACCTGTAGTTGGTGGACATTCAGAGGCCGTGAACGTAGAGTTTGAAAACGATTTTGAGTTAGCAGATGTGCGTAAAATCTTACACGAAACTTCTGGCATTACTTTGAAAGATGATCCAACGACGAATAGCTACCCGATGCCGAAATACGCAGAAGGAAAAGACGATGTGTTTGTGGGAAGAATTCGTAGAGATGAATCGCAAGCAAATACCTTGAATATGTGGATTGTAGCGGATAACTTACGTAAAGGCGCTGCTACGAATGCGGTACAAATTGCGCAATTGTTGATGAAGAAAGGAATATTGTAGAGACGAGTGACGGAAGCGACGAAGTGACGATGAGATGGGGGATTCGCTTTGCTCATGGGGGAACCATATAAGGCATATAAGATTTATGACAAATAAGGTCATTTTATTCATTTTCGTGTTATTTAGTTCTAATTATTTTTCTCAAAATAATGGTGGACCAATACCAATGTGGATGGAAATCATACCCGATACCATTTATATTTCAGAAGATAAGAATAGTTTAATGATGGCTGAAATTTGTCAGAACTATATAATGGACGAAAAATATAAAGCTCATAAAGGATTTTTTATTTACAAAAAAAACAATAACACTTTTGAGTCAAATGATTATTTTAAAAGATATGGAGAAAATTGTGACTCCATTTACTATCCTAAAGATACATTATCCAAATATCAACTATTCAATTTTGCTGTAAAAGTTGAAAATAGCCCAACTATAAAAATTATTTCTAAAGTAAAAAAATGCACTAAACTAAAAACCTTAATTCCTAGATCTAATTATGAATTTTCTTTAGAACATAGAGTATACAAAAATGATTCTTTAATGTATTATTTTAATACTCGTGAGTTATCTTCGACAAAAAAAGAGATGAACAAAAAACATTCCTATTTAGCACTTGGAAATCAACATATCAAAACTGTGAAATTATTGTAATACATGCTAGTGAATCCTATATATTTTCTTTTTATCAGCAAGCTGATTAGATCACTTCTTTTCTTTTTCCGCAAAAGAAAAGAAGCAAAAGAAAACTCGTCGCTTAATTTTGTTCTGTTCATTTCACTCTTTAAATTGCTACCGTATCAGTGATCTAGCCGCTCCGCTTTGAGCTACTTCACGGTACCAGCATTTAAATTCGTTCCATTCCTTCAAAAAATAATGCGACACTGCCTCACTTCGAACATTAATGTTCTACAAAATTAAAAATTTTCATTCATTTTCACTCATCCGAATATCCTTAATATTCAATTGTATCGTTGTTTTTTCTTTCCAGGTGTTGGATTCAATGGTGTAAAGAATATCGCAGGGTTTACCGGATTGTATGAGGTCAAACAATTCCGCCATGCGGAAACCGATTGCGGGAATTTTTCGTTGTTGGGTACCTTCTGTGAAAACTACTTTGATGTGTTCGCCTTTTAATAGGGTAGCTTCGCACACTTCCACCCTTTTAGTACGAAAGATTGGTTTCCTATTACCTGGTCCGTAAGGTTCCATTTGATTGAGCAAACGGGAAAATTTAGGAAGTTGGAAATTTGGATCGGTTGCTTCAAAAATTTCATCAAATGAAAGGTCTGAATCAATTACGATCTCCTCTATTTTTTCTTCTTGAAGTAGGAGTTGATCGACTACTGTTTCAAATTTTTCTCTGAATAACTCGTAATTATCTGGATGGAGAGTCATCCCGGCAGCAAAGGTATGTCCACCAAATTGTTCGAGGACATCTTCGCAGTGTGTTAAAGCTTCATGAATATCAAGTCCATTAATACTACGCGCAGACCCTGTCAATTTACCATTGGATTCGGTCAGTACAATCGTTGGTTTATAATGTGTTTCTATCAATCTGGATGCAACAATGCCAATCACTCCTTTATGCCATTGTTTATTAAAGACAACCGTAGTTTGACGCTGACTAAAAGTAGCATCTTCTTCAATTTGTTGTAATGCTTCAAAGGTAATTTGGGCGTCTAATTCGCGACGTTCTTGATTGTCTAACTCAATACTCGTTGCAATCTCTTGAATTACAGTATTATTCGTGGAAATCATTAATTCCACCGCTTTTCTACCGGATTGTATACGTCCAGCAGCATTGATACGTGGCGCAAGCACAAATACCACATCTTCTAATTTGAGGGGCAATTGTTTGTTTGCAATCTGTAATAAAGCCACAACTCCTTTGCGCGGCGAAGCATTTAGTTTTTGTAACCCGTGATAACATAAAATGCGATTTTCGTCCGTAATAGGAACAATATCCGCACCGATACTAATTGCTACGAGGTCTAGTTGATCCAGTAATAATTGTTCATCCCAATTATTGGTTTGTTGCAATGCTTGGAGTAATTTGTATCCTACCCCACAACCCGACAAGCCTTTGTATGGATAGTTACACTCTTTTTGCATTGGATCTAATAGGATGGCTTCCGGTAACTCTTCTCCAGGATGGTGGTGGTCGCAGACAATGAAATCAATTCCTAAGGAATTCGCATAGGCGATTTTATCCACCGCGCGAATTCCACAGTCTAAAGAAATAATTAGTGAAACACCGTTGGTTTTAGCGGTATCAATTCCTTGTGTGCTTATTCCATATCCTTCTGCATAACGATCCGGGATGTAACATTCCACATTTTTGTAATAGAAATGTAAGACATTCCACATTACTGCAACTGCGGTGGTACCGTCCACATCGTAATCTCCGAACAACATAATGCGTTCTTTGTTGATGAAAGCCTGATTGATGCGTTTGACTGCACGATCCATATTTAGCATCAAAAACGGGTCGTTGATTAAGGACCAATCTGGACGAAAAAAAGCACGTGCTTGATCAAAATTTTGGATGTCGCGTTGGACCAGAATTTTAGCAAAGGTGGTTGGAATGTTTAGTTCTTTTTGTAGATTTTGAATTTGCTCAAAGGTTGGTGTTTCTTTTTTTTTCCAGATTTTGTTGCTCATGTGGTAGTATTGTTAATTTGTTAAAAATATCACCGCAGGATTACAAATCCAGCGGAGCACAGTTTTTATTAATTTGTTAAAATATCACCGTAGGAATGCAATTCCAGC
>CANHMH010000189.1 GCA_947461635.1 Flavobacteriales bacterium
CCTGGAGGAATGGGCTTTTCGGGCTTGGACGGTGTTGTACAGCCACAACTTGCGGATACTTTTTCAATCACTAACGGTTTTTTTCCTGTATTCGTCACCCGAAACGTGGTTTTGTTGTCACTGTCTCCAAGAACTTTACCATAATCGTGACTCGTTTTATCAAAGGACATCGTCGTCATATTTGCCAGTTCTTCTGCCAATTGACGCTGTTCTTCTTTCTCAACATCAGATAAGGATTGACGCAATTCACGAACAGATTCTTCTGTTGCTACGATGCTTTGTGCTTCTTCTGTGTTCGTTGGTTTTTCTTGATTGTCGCAAGAAGAGAATACAAGTGCGGATAAAATAAAAATAAAGCGGTATTTCATGGTGAATTATTTTTTTTCAAAAGTAAGGAGATTTTGGATTCAGGGGGAAATTATATGTTTGGATTGTTTTTGGGCATGCACCTTGCTTATGCGTTCGCTTTGCTCACGCGCGTCATTCGCTTTGCTCATGCGCTCATTTCATTCGCTTTGCTCATGAATCAATTTAGTTGCGGTAGGAGCATTCGCTTTGCTCATGCGTATCGTTCGCTTTGCTCATGAATGTTTTTGGAGCCTTCGTTTTACTCAATCTTTCGTTGGAAAAGAAAGGGATTACCTCCCTATCGGTCGGTGAACCAGTCGTGGGCGACGTGCAGTGGATCAAAAGCACTTCCTCGCTGCGCTCGGACGTTACTTTTTTATTTTTCACCTCGCTCATCCGCGAGCGGATGGACTCGTTTAAAAATAAAAAAGCACCTGTTCTATCGAACAAGTGCTTTTGATCAGAGTGCCCACGACTGGATTCGAACCAGCACACCTAATGGCACCACCCCCTCAAGATGGCATGTCTACCAATTTCACCACGTGGGCATGTGTATGAACTGCTAAATAAGCAGTCGCAAAGATACATTTTTTATTAAATGGTATTCTTCAAAAAAAACTTTCTTCAAAAAAGTAAAAATCCTTTGGTAATGTTATGTTGACGTGAATATTTTTCACTTAACTTCACCGAAAATTTGTCCGAATGTCACATACTACTACTCAAAAAATTAGTTTTGCCGGTTTACTTATTACCCTTGGAATCGTTTTTGGTGACATCGGAACCTCGCCTTTATATGTGTTTCAAGCGATTACAGGCGGCGGAAAACACATTTCGGAACCTTTTATTTTAGGAGCTTTATCCAGCGTAATCTGGACCTTGATTTTATTAGCAACGGTCAAGTACATTTATTTTGCTTTAAACGCTGATAACAAAGGTGAAGGTGGGATTTTTGCCCTTTTTGCTTTGCTGAAAGAGAAAAACGTAAAATGGATCATCATTCCAGCATTAATTGGTTGTGCCACCTTAATGGCGGATGGATTCATTACACCTGCCATCTCGATTTCTTCTGCCGTGGAAGGGGTGAACAACATTTTCCCAGATATGCCGGTCATTCCGATTGTTATTGGAATCATTGTGATGTTATTTGTGATTCAACAGTTCGGAACTGCTGCTATCGGTAAAATGTTTGGTCCAGTGATGCTCATTTGGTTCGCCTTTTTAGGTTATTTGGGATTCATAAATGTCACTCAAAACTGGTCCGTTCTTCAAGCGTTTAATCCTTATTGGGCTTACAACCTTGTGGCAAATGTCGATGGTGGATTCGCTGTTCTCGGTTCCGTTTTCCTTTGTACCACCGGAGCGGAAGCATTATACTCTGATTTAGGTCACTGTGGAAAAGGAAACATTCGCTTAAGTTGGAGCCTTGTTTCTGGACTTTTAGTACTGAATTACTTGGGTCAAGCGGCCTTGTGCCTTAAACCAGGATTTCAATTAACAGGATCAAATACGGTGTTTTACTCCATGGTCCCTAGTTACATGATGCCTTTCGCTGTTGTGATTGCAACAATGTCTACCATCATTGCTTCGCAAGCTTTAATTACAGGTGTCTTTACGCTTATGAACGAGGCAATCAAATTGAAATTGTGGACCAATTTGCGCGTGAAATATCCTTCTGATCACCAAGGCCAAATCTATATTCCATTTATTAACTGGTTCCTAATGGCTGGATGTTTATTGGTGATTGCCATCTTTAAAAAATCGAGTGAGATGGAACATTCTTACGGTTTGGCAATTACCGTAAATATGGTGATGACATCCATTCTGATGGCCATGTTGTTGTTCATTCGTTACCCAAGATGGCGTATGGCAACTGGAATCATCTTTTCGGTTTTCTTAGCAATAGAGTTTGTATTCTTGCTATCAAATCTCGGTAAAATTATTTCCGGTGGATGGTTCACATTGATTCTTTCAATTACGTTCTTCATCCTCTTATATCTTTACTACAAAGCAAAACAATTGCGTTCGAATATTACAGAATACGTTCCAATGAGAAATGTCATTCCATTATTGGAGGCAGTTCATGCGGATCCTGGAATCGTTTATGAAGCAACGAATTTGGTATTCCCAACACGTAGTAATTCTCCAAATAAACTGGACTTAACAGTTTTCCATTCCATGTTTAAAAAGAAACCGCGTAAAGCAGGAATTATCTGGTTCCTACACTTGGATATTCTGAATGAACCTTGGGGTGTACATTATTCCGTAAATGAAATCGTGGATAAAAAATGTTACTACGTAAGCTTGCAATTGGGATTCAAGGAAGAACACCGCATCGAATACATGATGCGTAAAATCTACTGTAAAATGATTGAAAAAGGTGAATTCGCTGGCGAAAGCGTGTTTGCATCTATTCGTGGAAAAATTGAGGAAGTGGACTTCAAGTTCATCGTCTTAAATTCACGTGTATCAACAGATAATCACTTGACTGCTTTCCAACGTCTATGCGTGAAAGCTTACCGCTTTGTGAAGTCAACGGGATTAAAACCGGCAGAGGACTTTGGCTTGGATAAAACGAACGTTTACGTAGACTTCATTCCGATTTCCGTGACTAAACAAGTGGACCAAGATATGACCGAAGACTTTGAAAATTACTCGCAGAAAATCTACAAGGTTTCATCGAAATAATTCAAGTCTTTCCCAAAGGTTTCAGTTAACCGCGAAATGCTGTAAAATGCAAGCGAGATAAAAAGGACACCTACAATCAATGCGGACCATCCATCGTTGATACCTTTGCTAACTAACAAGCTGAAGAACAGCACCACAATGTTTACAGATCCACGAACAAGATTCGGAATCGTGTTGGCCGCCGTTGAACGAATATTCGTTCCGAATTGCTCTGCTGCTATCGTGACGAAAATGGCCCAATAACCGGTTCCAGCACCCAATAAGAAACACATGAAATAGTAGGTGTTATCGGTGATGTTATAGTCATGCATCAATAAGAAAATAACGACGCACACCAACGAAAATCCCAAATACAACTGAACAACTTTCTTTCTGCTTTTTAAGACTTGACTCAAAATCCCAGAAATCAAATCCCCGACGGAAAGTCCAATGTAGGCGTACATCACCGCTTTTCCATTGGAAATATCATACACACCTAACCAAGGTCCAAAATTGTCTTTGGAATTCATGATCAACAGTCCAATCACATACCAAATCGGAATACCAATCACCACACAATGAAGGTACTTGATGAGGTTTTCACGTTGAAAGAAAATCAATTTTAAATTTCCTTTTTGAATGGCTTTGTCCTGATGCATGGACTGAAA
>CANHMH010000190.1 GCA_947461635.1 Flavobacteriales bacterium
AATTGATTGGTCAATGTTTGCTTACTAATTTCTGGAATGGATTTCAATAACAAACTGTACCGATTACGATCCGTACGTATGCGATGTATAACACTCGGTTTCCACTTCCCTCCTATGATATTCATTGTATAACCAACCGGACAATTGCCTGGTATGAAGTTTTTATTCTTACGAACCCCTGTATTTTCCATTAGTCTAAAATTTTAGCCTATATACATAATTTAATGCTAGCTGTTATTAGTAGACAAATTTAATATTTTTGAAATATAAAAAAATTAATATTCAACGTATGAAACTATTAGAATCCTTTAACCTAGGAAATATTACGCTTAAAAACAAAATGGTCATGGCTCCCATGACACGAAGTAGAGCAAACTTCGACGGAACAATTAATGCGTCTGCAGCAACCTATTATACCCAACGTGCAAGCGCGGGATTAATCATCAGCGAAGCAATAAACATTAGCCAAGAAGCATTAGGAAGTCCTTTAACTCCTGGAATCTTTACTTCCGAACAAATCGAAGCCTGGAAAAAAGTGACAAATGCTGTGCATGAAAATAACGGATTAATATTCGCACAATTATGGCATACTGGCCGTGTTGGACACTCACTCGTGAAAAACGGTCAACTTCCTGTTGCTCCTTCCGCAACAGCGATTAGTCACCAACAACATTTCACAATGGAAGGAATGAAAGACTATGAAACCCCAAGAGCTTTAACTACGGAAGAAGTACAAACAATTGTTGCAACTTACAAACAAGCAGCGATACATGCGATAGAAGCTGGTTTTGATGGTGTAGAACTTCATGCAGCTTTTGGCTACCTTCCAAATCAATTTTTAGCAGAAAGTGCAAACCAACGCACAGACCAATATGGCGGAACACATGAAAACAGAAACCGTTTTGTACTCGAAATTATGCAAGCAATTGTTGATGCAATTGGCGAAAACAAAGCAGCGATTCGAATTTCACCAACAAGTACCTACAACAGTATCGTACATGAAAACCCTACCACCCAATTCACTTTACTTATAGCGGAATTAAACAAACTGCCTTTGGCTTATGTTCACATCATGAATATCCCATTTCCAGCAGATAAATTCCCAACCTATCCAGCAAATTCTATTGAAACATTTGGAAAATTATCCAAACATCCAATTATTGCAAATTGTGGATACACGCGTGAAACAGGTGAAGCAGAATTAAATAAAGGAATTGCACACCTAATTTCTTATGGTACATTATTCTTAGCAAATCCAGATTTACCGAAACGTTTTGAATTAAACAGCCCACTGAATGAACCAGATCGCGCTACTATGTATGGAGGAAAAGAAATTGGATACACAGATTACCCAACTTTAAATTAATTTAAAAAAATAAGTTATGCAAAAACGTACACTCGTAATTTTAACGATCGACATCGATAATTTACCTTCAAATTTTCCGGAAATTATCCAAAAGGAAAGAGAAGTGGTTGCTGCTTGGAAAAAAGCAGGATACTTAGACCAACTTTTTTTACGCCAAACTAAAAATGGCGCGGTATTAATTTTTAATGACCTAGAAACAGAAAAAGTAATGGAACTTATGGAAACTCTACCTTTATATCCACTTAAAAAATCCATGGAAGTCTTCCCGATTTTGAAAGACGAAGAGATTTAACATGTACCCCCCCCTGCGTCTTACAACACAGGGGGCTACATACAACATACCATAATCGTTACGATAAAATAGTGTCGCTCAAAGTTGCATCTTTCCAAGCGCGTAATGCTTCAAATACTAAACTTAAATCACCTTTAATGTCTTCTACATGTTCTTAATTTTTAACTATTTTAAGATCTGTAACAAAAAGAAAGAATTGATTCTAAATTTTACTGTAAACGCAATTGAATACGTAAATTAGATGTTTATTCGCTATTTATAGATTTAAGACCAATGAACAAATCATTACTAATCGCTTCATTCTGCGTTTTATCTACTTTCTCATTCACCCAAGTGGTTACAGAAGATGCAGACGATGAATACACCGGATGTTCCTACGATGAAATCGAAAAGGAACGAGGTCACCAAAAAGTTTGGATAAAACATCCCAACCCAACTAGTTTTAAAGGGGATTTATCTTACGAACAATACGACCAAAATCATACCGCAATTTTAGGTGATGGTAAAATCCTTTTGCTCGAACCAATATCTGATGACATCGAAATCGTTGGCGAATGGTTCGACTACTACCTAGTATATACGCAATCCACTCGAAAATTAGTGGTTAAAGGCAGAACAGGTAATCCCATTTCATCCATACTCGTACCTGTAAACTGCGAAGTGATCGGCTTACTTAAAGATGGAATGACAGACATAGAAGTCATGTATACCACCCATGCGTTCGACATCGAAAATATAGATACGGGTATCATCAAACGTTACGATAAATTTTGTAAACTAATAGCTTCAAAACAAAAATAGTAAGCTTTCACCCCCCTCCCCATTGATTTGGATTTTTGATAAAAACACCCAATTATTGGTTTGGATTTTTTCATTTTTTGATAGATTATTGGTTTGGATTTTTGAGAAAAACACAGAAAAAGGTATCTTAATTTCTCTCGAAAACTTTGGCCAAATGGAGAAAATTGACATCTACCCGCTCTATGTGGTTTGGAATTTGGTGAAATAAAAATGGGTTACGAAAATTCATAACCCATAATTTATAATTTATATTTTCTCGTCAGACTGAGCGAAGTTTACCCTGAAGAATTGAAGGGAATGTTAGTCTTTTAGACAGCGTACAGACAAACCATCTCTTTCAGAATAGCAAATGCTATTTACATCTTCATTAAAGTCATATAGAGCGCGGCCCCATACACCATTTGCATTAACTTCAGAAGAACCCCACCAAATACTCGCTTTTCCAATGCTATCACATTTTCCTATACTGTAGCGATTACCACCAGGAAGTCCGGAAAACAAAGAAGAATTTGTTGCATTTTTATTTGGACTATTCCAGCATGTTGTTCCTATTTCCTTCATTTTTACACCTGCAAAAATTTCACCCCCTAAATAATCCGTTAAAACAGTCCATTCAGTATCTATAGGTAAGTGCCATCCTGTTGGACACACATTGTGGTTACCATTCTTTATTTTGCTCACTGCATACCAGTTGTATAATTTGCCGTAAATTTTCCCCAATGAATCACTGTTGTTATAATTACTCCAAGCGCCTGTTGTTAATTTTGACCATTGAACGTTATCTGTAACATTTGGTATGAAAGAACCATCATTGTACTTAGTTACTTTCAAATTCTCCGCCATCCATTGCTGTGTTCCGATATATACCGTTTTATAGGAATTACCTTCTACATCCGAAATATTAGGTCCATAACCACTGGTAGGTTTTGTTTTAGGATTTGCGGCGCTTATACCTGGAATGATTACATAACTTCCATTTTCAAAGCGAAGGGTGTCCCCTTGTGAAGAAACTGTAACTTTTACTTCGGGTGTATCCCCTTTTGGTCCTTGAGGTCCAACTTCACCTTTTCCATCCACACCATTTTTACCATCTACTCCATCTTTTCCTGCTGGTCCAGTAAGTCCAATCGGTCCTTGTAATCCATCTTTACCTGATATTCCTTGTGGTCCAACAGCACCCGTATCCCCTTTTGGTCCGATTGGTCCTG
>CANHMH010000191.1 GCA_947461635.1 Flavobacteriales bacterium
GAAAAGAAAATGGAGAATTTACAAATTGTTATCGATCGATTGGCAGCTGATCAATATGATGAGGTGCCTGAGCAACTATAAAAATCGGACGCCTCGGCCTTTATTAGGCTCTTTCTTTTTGGTTTGACCAATCGCATAAGAATAGGAAAGACTTAAAATACTGCGATTAACTGGATTTGCCACTTGAATTTTTTGATCATAGTAGTAGCCAAGTTCTAGTCCATGTGGACCCTTCAACTCCATGTCAACCCCAACGTAATAGCGAATCCGTGTGAATTGTTTTCCGTTCTCCCCATTTTGAGGATTGTAAAAAAACTCGCAACTGAAATTTGGAGTGAAAATGCTATTATTCAGGTCGTAAGAATAACTAGGTTTAAATCGAAAAGCTTGATCAAACTCCGACTCATATGGACCTCCTAATGAATTAAACGAATATTGGTAGCGTGTTCGAAATCCAAATGAATGACGTTTGATCCCGTAGGATAATTGAAGGTTTCCATTGATGCGATGACTCGTTAACATATTGCCGTTCAACTCTTTTTTCCCAATCAAACGGTAATCAACGGAAACGCGAACGTACTTGTTCAGTTTGTACTTCAGGGATACCTGAGGGAAAAGGGTGTTGAGTCCATCACCTCCAAAACGTGTTGTTAAATCGACTCCGTATGAAAAATCTTTGTTTAATTTTCCGCTTACGCCTAACTCGTTCCAAACTTGAAAGACTGTAGACTGACCATGAATCACACTCAAATTAAAACATAGTACGAAGAGAAAAGCAATGGATTTCATTAGATTTTACGGGTGTTTATCGTGCCCAAATCTACCACTTGATCTTTCTCTGTTATTTCAAACGTTTGTTTCACGACGTTCTTTCCACTTGGCTGTGTCGCATCATCTTCATAAACAAATAGGGTGTATGTCCCTTTCTGCAAGTAGTTAAAAACGAAAGAACCGTCATAACTTGTTTTCACGTCATCGTCGTAAAATTGATCGGTTGTTCCGTAAATTAAATACACGTCAAGATCGCTTCCTGGATACTCGGCTATGATATTTCCTAATGCATTGTATTTTTGCTCTTGAATAATCCCTTTGATTGTTGCTCCTCCGCCTGGACCCTCCACTTTTTTACAAGAAGTTGAAGCACTTAGCACAAGAATAGAAAGAAGTAGGAGAAGTCCATTTTTCATAATCATAGAATTTTTATTCATGCAATTTTAACAAAAAAAACAACTTGTTTTAACATTACACGTTTTGATTATTGGAAATTGGTTGACTTTTCGCTAATTTTAATCGCTCTTAACCAAAAACTATGAAACAACTCCTACTCAGTTTGATTCTACTTGCTTTTCATCAAATTGCATTCAGTCAAGTCGTTATCAATGAATATTCTTGTTCGAACATTACGGGTCCATCAGATGCCTATGGACAAAAAGAAGATTGGGTTGAATTGTATAACGTCACAGCTGCTCCGATTGATTTAACAGGCTGGTATCTTTCTGATAAGGCAACGAATTTAACAAAGTGGATGATTCCAAGCGGATCTATTCCAGCGAGTGGATTTAAAATGGTTTTTTGTACCAAAAGAGATTTGGTAAATGGAAATGAATACCATCCAAATTTCAACCTTTCGCAAACGGATGGAGATTGGATTATTCTCTCTAATACATTTGGGAATGTGGTGGATTCCTTTAAAATTGTTCACTTAACAAAAGCGAATCATTCTGTTGGAAGATCAACAAACGCAGCAGTAGATTTCAAGTTGTTTACAACACCAACACCGAATGCAAATAATACAGGAGCTCAAAACTTTTACATTCCAACACCAACATTTAGTCTACAAGCTGGATTCTATCCATCTACACAAAGCGTATCGATTTCATGTGCGGATCCGAGCGCAATCATTAGATATACCCTTGATGGTTCTGATCCTGTGGCTACATCTACGGCATACACTGGACCAATTAGCATCTCCACAACAAAAGTTCTTCGCGCTGCGGCTTTTGGAACCGGACTGACCTCTTTTATTGCAACAAACACTTATTTTATTAATGTAAGCCATACCATTCCGGTAGTATCAATCTGTAGTCAGGGGGTTTACAACTTGGTTGCACAAGGAAGTCAGAATCCACCAGATCGAATTGGTGCATTTGAGTTATTTGAACAAAATGGAACCTTTATTGATGAATCGGAAGGTGATTTCAATAAACACGGTAACGATTCTTGGGCTTATCAGCAACGTGGATTTGATTTCGTCTGTCGTGATCAATATGGACAAAATGGAGATATTGATCATCAAATATTTCCGGAAAGAACCCGTACGGGATATCAGAAATTGATTTTAAAACCAGCAGCAAATGATAATTATCCTTTTTCAAGCGGAGGAGCTCATATCCGAGATGCGTATGTTCATACCTTATCTATTCGCGCTGAATTAAAACTCGATGAAAGAACTTGGCGTCCATGTATTTTGTATCTCAATGGGGCCTATTGGGGAGTATATGAAATCCGAGAAAAAGCGGATGATCATGACTTCACTGACTATTATTTTGATCAATACAAGTATGATTTACAATATTTGAAAACATGGGGCGGAACATGGCAAGAATACGGCTCTCCAAATGCAGCTCCAGCTTGGAATAGTCTAAAAAATTATGTAGCGACAAACAATATGGGAGTGGCTGCAAATTTCAACTACGTGGATAGCTTGTTTAACTGGAAATCACTCGTTGATTATTTCGTGTTGAACTCTGTCACGGTAACTACCGATTGGCTAAATTGGAATACCGCTTGGTGGCGTGGCTTAGATACAACGGGAGAACACCGTAAATGGGGTTATGCGCTGTGGGATCAAGATGCTACTTTCGGACATTATATTAATTACACAGGTGTCCCAAGTACTTTACCGGATGCTGACCCTTGTAATGTGGAGAATTTGCCTAATCCAGGTGGACAAGGTCATACAGAGATATTAGAGAAGCTCATCAATGAAAATCCTATTGTAGAACAATATTACATTGCTCGCTATATTGATTTGTTGAACACCAAATTATCATGTTCATTCATGATCCCTTTACTCGACTCTATGTTGGCTGAAATCGGCCCAGAAATGCCTGCACAAATTGCCAAATGGGGTGGATCAATGGCTACATACACAGCAAATGTCAATGCCTTACATAACTTCATCAATACGCGTTGTACAGCTCTCACACAAGGACTCATCGATTGTTATCAACTTACAGGACCATTTCCAGTAACGTTTGATGTTTCTCCAGTGAACGCCGGAACCATTAAAGTGAATTCAATTAATCCACCATCTTATCCTTGGTCAACAACCTACTTTGGTGGAATTCAAACCAACGTGAAAGCGAAAGCGAATACTGGGTATATTTTTGACCATTGGACCTACACAACAGGACCAATGGGATTAGCGAATACTTTAGATTCGAATTTCATCAACATCAATGGGCCTGAAACCATCGTGGCGGTTTTTGTGCCAGATATTCCAGATTTAGATGGCGATGGTTGTTTAAATACGGTTGAAGTAGCTGCCGGAACAGATCCAAATGTAGTCGATACGGATGGTGATGGCGAAAATGATTGCATCGAACTCGGACCAAATCCAGCAACTC
>CANHMH010000192.1 GCA_947461635.1 Flavobacteriales bacterium
AAGTTTTTTCCATTTATGTCAAAATTGGTTTAACCCTTCTGATTATTCGAATACCGTTGATCTTTTTTCTAAGATTACTGAATCTGTTCCAAATAACCTCCGTGGATATCAAGAAAGTGAAGATGGCAATAATTATTTTGGTTTTGCGACTTATGATTCGGATGTTTTTAAAGACACTTGTGTAAGTTGTAAAGTGGAATTTGCTGGTGGGCGTTTAGCTAATACTCTAGAAAAAAGTAAATCGTATGTTTTCAAATTTTATATGGTAAAAGCTGAAATAAGCACGCTTAACTCCAATGCGCTTGATGTGGTTATGTTATACGACACATTACTTGACGTGAAAAATTATCAAGCTTTTGGATATAAAGTTTGGTCAGAACAAGAGCCCTTGTCAGATACCACCAATTGGCAACATGTGAGTGTCTGCTTTCAAGCTAAGGGTGATGAGAAAGCTTTTGTTCTAGGGAATTTTCATGACTACGATTCGACAAAAATCTCTTATAAAGCTTACTTTGATGGGAATAATTTAATTAATTGGGACTATCGTTTTTTCGATAACTTCTCACTGCATGAGGTAGCTGCTTGTACAACGATACCGCAGAGCACGATCCTACTCGAAGATTTACAGGTTCTTGGGAATCCAGCAACAGGAAATCAGTTTACTTCCTTAGAAATGAAAATCGCTGAAGGTTCAACCGGTAATTTGAGTATTTATGATAGTGCTGGTAGACTATTAGTTCAAAAGACCCTGCAAGGTCCAGGTGCAACTTACACTTTTGAAGGATTTGCTTACGGCTTATATCAGTATCACTTTTCTACCAGTTTGGGGTATCAATCGAATGGGAAAGTGTTGGTAATAGGAAATTAATCATAAAATATGGTTCAGTTCAATAAACACTTCAAGTCATCATCCTTTAGATTTACGCTGCTTTTTCTTTTTTGGCAGGTTTTCACTCCCTTGCATGCTCAGGAAAATTTGATACTGAATCCTTCAGTGGAGGAAATGCTAGCGGTGGACACCAATAATTTTCAAAAGGTATTATTTGATGTTTGCCCTAATTGGTGGAATCCTCGAGATGGGGGAAATACACCAGATTTATTCTCCAAACAATTTGGTACAGTTCCAAATTATTTATCAGGTTATCAAAACTCAATAGATGGTGATAATTATTTTGGACTTTTTCTGCACGACCGCCAAATACTTTACCATGATACGTGTTTTTTATGTCAAGTGGAATATGCAGGCGGACTTTTATCTCAGAATCTAGTAAATGCTAAATACTATCGTTTAGATTTTTACATGAGTAAATCGGAAGCAAGTACACTAAATTCCAATGCCCTTGATGTCCTTATGTCTTACGACACCATTGTTGATGTGAAAAACTATCAAGCTTTTGGATATAAAGTTTGGTCAGAACAAGAGCCCTTGTCAGATACCACGAATTGGCAACATGTGAGTGTCTGTTTTCAAGCAACGGGTGAAGAAAAAGCTTTTGTTTTGGGGAATTTTCATGAGTACGACTCCATCAAAATTACCTATAAAGCGTATTTTGATGGGAATAACTACGAGGCACGTGATTTTCGCTTATTCGATAACTTCTCACTGCGAGAGGTAGCTGCTTGTACAACGATACCTCAAAGTACGATTGTAATGGAAGAATTGCACGTTCAGGCGAATCCGTCAAGTGGGAATCAGTTTACTTCCCTAGAAATGAAAATCGCAGAGGGATCCATTGGTTATTTAAGGATCTATGATTGCAATGGTAAAGAGTTGTTACAAAGAACTTTTCAGGATTCAACGGCAATTTACACTTTTGAAGGCCTAGCCTCTGGGCTCTATCAGTATCACTTTTCTACCAGTTTGGGGTATCAATCGAATGGGAAAGTGTTGGTGCTTGGGGAATGAAACTCGAAGTTGATATCAGGGATTATCTATACGTTCAACTCCATCACATAATCATCCATGAAAAAGCCATGTCCGATGTCGAATTTCTCTTCTCTTCGGATAGTGAATCCCAGTTTGTCGTAAAAAAACTTCGCTTTATTGGCGCGATTCACTTGAAGGAAAATATAGGTACACTGTTTTGCTTTTGCGCGTTCGATGGCTTTTTCCATGAGTTTTTTACCTGCGCCAAGTCCTTGGGCGGTTGGTAGGACGTACACTTTGTTGACCTTTAATTCGTCGCCTGCTTGTTCAATCGCAAGAAAACCAATATCCGTAGAATCTTTCCGAAGAATGTAAAATTCGTGTCCGTCTTTCTGTTGGGTGATGAGTGTTTCCGTGGAATACATCCAGTTCAACATGAAGTCCATTTGTTCTGTGGTGATGATGTCAGCATACGTATGTGGCCAAATTTCACGCGCCAAGGATTCAAGAATCGGTAATTCAACTGCTGTTGCGAGACGAATGTCCATTTATTGCTTGATAAAACGTTCTTGCTGTACTTTGCCATCGATGATCAAGCGAATGAAGTACGTTCCCGCTGGAAGGTCAGAAACATACACTTTTCCATCGTAGATGTTCTTCTCATAGATATTTCCTTCCATGTCGATGATCTCCGTTGTCTTTGGAAGTTCAACGATCGTGAAATGCAATTCGTTCATCACGGGATTTGGATATACGTTCCAATCGATGTCGTGTTGAACATTTTCCATCCCCATCGTTTGTAGGGCCAATTTCACTGCAGCATATGCATTGATTTTTCCTGCTCCCCAAATCGGACTTCCTTCCGCAGGAATGATTCCCGTTAAATTGTCTTGTCGAGCAGTCAACATGATGATTTCTTTCACCTGTCTTGCTGACAAATAAGGATTTGCTTCTAGAATCAAGGCAGAAACTCCAGCCACCATCGGTGAAGCCATGGACGTCCCGGACAATTTCGCAAAGTGATAGGTTTTGTTGTTAAAAGTGATGTTGTCAACAGAAGAGAAGGTCGCATCGGTAAACGAAGACATGGCAGAAATTACAGCCACTCCAGGCGCCGCAATATCCGGCTTCATTTGTCCGTCATAACGTGGACCAACAGAAGAGAAAGAAGCAATTCCACCACCAATTGGATTTCCGCTACCACTTAAATATTGAGATCCGTATGCCGCAACACTAATGACATCTTCTGAACAAGAAGGTTCGCTGATTCCATTTAAGTTGTCTCCTGAAATAGATCCTCCGTAGGAAAATGAAAAGGGCATTCCCCAATTTCCAACGTCATTGGAAAGTTCGGTCACGTTCCAATAATGAACGGTTCCGGTTTCTGCTTTCGATTTTAGGAGTACACGTAAGCCTGTATTGGTGTTTTTCACGCGCAAACGCATTTGCGGACGACCATTTAATGGATGAGCAGCATCCGCAGTAATGTTAAACCAAATGGTGTCATTGCCTGTCACCAAAAAGGAATCAATGTAAGATGTTACAGTTGCAGTGTTGTAAAATGGACTCTCAATTAAAGTGCTTCCAGCATTATTGGTAACGATTAATCCATTTTCAAAGGAATTCCCTGGCTCACCCCAGGCATGAATGCTTTGTCCCCACATGTTCGCATTGGCTGAGTAGGAATAAAATTC
>CANHMH010000193.1 GCA_947461635.1 Flavobacteriales bacterium
ATCAAATTTACTGCAATAATATTGTGATAACAAAAGAATAATCATATCTTTGCACCCGAATTAATTGATTCCGTAGCTCAGCTGGTAGAGCAATACACTTTTAATGTATGGGCCCTGGGTTCGAATCCCAGCGGGATCACAAACAAAAGTCCACTTCGAGAGAAGTGGACTTTTTTTGTTTTAAACGCGTTTGAAATTTATTTCAAAAAGCGGAGAAAACAAAAAAAGTCCAGACTTTGCAACGCAAAGTGGACGTTTGTTTGGGATGAGCCCCATTCAGGGAAAACGCGTCAGCGTAATCCCAGCGGATCATTTTATCAAACACGCTCGAAACCATTTCAAAAAACCGAGAAAACAAAAAAAAAGTCCAGACTTTGCAACGCAAAGTGGACGTTTGTTTGGGCTGAGCCCCATTCAGGGAAAACGCGTCAGCGTAATCCCGGCGGATTAAGATTGTGAAGACATTGGCAAAGATGTTCCGCAGCATTGCAACTGCAGCGAAGCGAGGGTGTAAAGCGTCAACTCAAGAAAACAATTCGTTGAAGCGTTTAATTTGAATCAAACTATTCGTATTTTTAGAAAATAGATTATTATTAAAATATACTGGGCGAACCACAAGCCCGAAACATTTTATTCCAAACATGAAGATACGAATAACAATACTTACACTTTTTCTCTTGACTGGGCATACGTTCTCTTTTTGCCAAGAATCCATAAATTCAATTCCCAATCATAAGTTTAACTTGGATTTTTCAATGGGACTTCCAACCACATCAGCTGCTTACACAACAAATTTAAGATCCGTTAACCGATCCATTCACTACATAATCGACGATAGGATACCTTGGATGAAGCAACGAGATGGGAAACAAATGTTTCTTAAAGCAACGAGTCGTTTTCTCATATACGCTGCTCTCGATAGGCAAATCGCATTTAATATGATGCTCTATAACCATGAAGTTATTGGTCATGTTGCAAGCTTAAACAATTTAAACTATACACTTGCAGCCTATTATCAGCCAATATATTTATACCTAACTAGAAACCATACAAAAGGAATTATTCCTATTTTCCTTAATTTTGATAAAGCCAATCACCAAAAAGTAGGTATTGCGGTTGTTTATTCCAATCAAAATTCAAATTACAATTATCATTTAACTCAAAGAATACATCTCGCAGCTTCTGGAGTGATGGCTGAAAATTTGCATCGTATTGATTGTCAAGAACAATGGGTGAAAAACAATTCAATACCATATGCTGATGCTACTACTTACCTAGAAACATCGTTGGATAATTTTCAATACATACAATATGCCGATGAATATGGCTTTGGAGGAGATATGGGCAGTTATTTATTTAATTTGAATTTGCTTTATAATCCTACTATGTATAATAATGGGAATTTCATATATGACAGTATTGTACAAGATATTGATGAAAAATTCAAGATAAAATCAAGAGATTTTCACAGAGCAAATTACATTACAGCGTTTTCTGATCCGAATCTTTATTTTAGTTTATTTTCTATAGGTAATTTTATTATTAGAGGAGAACGTTACATGAAACTTCCGTTATTAAGAATAGGAAAAGTGAGATTTATGCCTGCTTTTTCTTTGGTTTTGGCTCCTTTTGGGCTAGAATACAACCTACGAACACCTTTAGTGTTTCCAAATAATAAAATGCATTTGCAATTTAGATATGGAGAGGCATATGGTAGAAATTACTACGGCTTAGGAATAAAAATGTCAAATCTTTTAGATAAGAATGGTTTTATAATATCTCCACATTTCGAAGTATTTTCACAACCTACTATGTATTTCGGTAATTCTAAATTTAGTAACCAACCGTTTCAAGAAATAGGAGGAAATGGTTTTATGGCTGATGTTTTAATCGAAAAAAAAATCACGTCAAGCCCTATGTATTTGAGTGCTCGAATTGGTTATAAAACATCTGGTTTTGTTTTGGGAGAAAGCTTAAAAGCTACACCGATCATTCAATTTGGTTTTGGCACTGAACTTACCTCTTTAAGAAAAAAGAATTTGTGAGACAATTTAAAATTCATTCTACCTAGTATTATATTTTTACTTTTTCTATTGTATCAATCACAATTCTTCCAATAATTTAAATAGTGTTTTTTCATATTTCCTGATTTTTTCAGCAAATGTATTTTGAATGAATTGACACCTCCAATTTCCGCAACCTTCCGTTTGAATATGGATTTAGAACTTAAACAGATGAATGTAGTACCCTTTTTAGTACCCTCGGTATGAAATAAATCCTGAGAAGCTGTTAGCATAGTAAACTACATAACCCCAAACTTTGCAACACAAAGTGGACGTTTGGAAGTAGCACTTTCACGATGAAAACGTAATTGCCTCGTCAAGAAAAATAAGAAAGTGACTTTAATAGGTTATTCCAGCCGTTTTGCACGCTATTTTTTCGATGGTTGTTCCTGAAAGGAAACGTCCGATAAAATTAAACAACCTTCCTTTTCGTTCTGAAATGTACATGCCTTTGGGGTCTTTCGAACGAATAATTTTATTGACTGTTGCAACCAATTGGTTTGGAGGAACGGCTTTAGACAGGTTTTTGGATCGCTGATCATAAACGCCATCGGAAACAGCTTTGTAATCGGATCCATCTGGACAAATGTATTCCAATTGAATACCGGAATTGATGTAAAATGGTTCGATCGTACTCACGTGCACTCCAAACGGCCTCATTTCTTTTCTCAAACACAGTGTCCAAATACGCAAGGCAATTTTAGAAGAGCCATACGTCGACTGAAAGGGCATGGCAAATGTACCAGAAAGTGTTCCAATATTAATGACTTTTCCGCAACGTTTTGCGCGCATCACACTTAAGTATTTCTTCGTTAAACTCAAGGTCCCAAAGAAATTCACTTCGAAGATCTCACGAACCTTATTGTTTGAAATTTCTTCGGCAGGTCCCATTTGACTTTGTCCAGCATTATTTATGAGAATATCAATATCAGACAGTTCTTGAAAACATTGTTCGATCGACGTTTCATCACTTAAATCAAGTTGAATGTACGTTACACCACTTATTTTATTCGTGAGTAAGTCAGGACGACGCGATGTTCCATAAACTTCGAATCCTTGCTGAACTAAGTCCAGTGCAATCGCCTTCCCAATGCCCTTGGAAACGCCGGTAATTAAGACGCGTTTCGGCGTATTCATCGGATGAAACTTTGAAGTAATTTTTCATACCCCGCAACATAGCGATCATTGTCCGCAAGTGTATGCGCACAACTCACAAAGTCTCTCCCATGTCTTGATAAGACACCTGTTGAGGCAACTAGCACAGAATATGAAGAAAGGGTTTGTCTACGATGAACAACTTCCATCAACGCTTCTGGAGAGGTTAATGGAACTGCATGCGGAGCTGTTAATTCAACGCGTAAAATATTTCCAATATTGTAGGCAAAAAAATCCGATTCATATGCTGCGAAAAGTGTGTTTAATTTTCGCACAACATCCTCCGCCATGGACTCCGCTGTTTCGAGCAGATTGCTGG
>CANHMH010000194.1 GCA_947461635.1 Flavobacteriales bacterium
CATGACTTTCCTCTGTTTGTAATGTTTAGATTTAAATTAACACTAAATTTACCTCAGTATTTTCATTAAAAAATACCCATGAAAAATATAACCATAACCAAACACTGGTTGTTCATTTTAAGCCTGATTCCATTGCTTTATTCGTGTAGTTCAGAAATGGAAGTTACTCCCATGAAAAAAGACATAAAAGAATTGGTTTTTGCATCAGGGGCAATTGAATGGGATGATGTTTACAATGTCACCGCTCAAACAGATGGAATTTTGAAAGACGTTCATTTTGAAATTGGAACTTCATTTAAAGCCGGCGAATTCATGGCTAGAATCGAAAATGCTACGAATACCACCAATGAAGAGGCCGCGACTGAACAATTAAAAATATCCGCTGAAAATGCAAGTAACACAGCACCACTTGTACTGCAATTAGAACAATCCATACAATTTGCAGAAGAGAAATTAAAACAGGATCAATTACAGGTAAACCGAATGGAAAAACTGTTTGCAAACAAAGGGGTATCGCAAATTGAATTTGAGAATGCTCAGCTCTCTCAGAAAAGTTCTAATAGTAATTTGCAATCCTTAAAAAAGCAATTAGAACAAGTAAAAACCCAAGCCAAACAAAATCTTATTAATGCAAATGCTCAATATAAAAACGCCATCATTCAGGGCACATATAACCAAGTTTTGGCTATTGAGAAAGGGATTGTGATAAAGAAATTAAAATCCAAAGGTGATTACGTTCGAAAGGGAGATGTGATTGCCGTGATTGCGAATCAAAAAGCGATTAATGCCGTTTTAAATGTTGATGAAAAAAGCATTTCAAAAGTAAAACTTGGACAAAAGGTTTTCATTCGATTAAATACCAATTCTGAACATGTAATTCTTGGAGAAATTTCAGAAATACTTTCTGCATTTGATGAGCAATCTCAATCCTTTGTTTGCAAGGCACAATTCAAGTCTACCTTGACACATGTTTTATATGGGACACAATTGGAGGCCAATATTTTGGTCGGGCAAAAAAAGAATGCAGTCGTAATTCCAAGGTCTTATCTCGGATTTGGGAATCTCATTCAATTGAAATCAGAAGACCGCCCTCGAAAAATAAAAACCGGAATTATCTCATCGGATTATGCAGAGGTAACTGGTGGCCTAAAAGGAAATGCTATTCTTATTCCGTTAAAGCCATGATTTGATGAATATCAATTCCAGTATAGCAAAAACATACATATTATCTAATCGTAAATTAACTGCGGTTGGTGTACTTGGTGTATTGTTGGGGATGTCCGTTTATATTTTTATGAACAGCCTATTGGTTGGTTTTGATAAAAGTTCAAACAAGTCTATTTTTCGCGTAAATTCACACATTACGGTTTACAAGGATGATGAAATAAGCAAAGAACTGCCTAAAGACAATGAAAATTTTTATTTAATCATCAATCCAACTGTTGTTCCAACTCAAAATACAATTATTAACCCAAATCTGGTAATGGAAACTATAGAACAACATTCAGATGTTGTAGAGGTTAGTCCACAGGTTATTACTAGTGTTTTTTACAAAAATGGACGAAGTCAAATTCCAGGAAATGCTTTTGGAGTTATTCCCTCCGATGCAAACCGGATGTATAATATCAATTCATTTATGGTTGAAGGTGAATTTAATCGTTTGGCTTCCAACCCAAATGGTATAATTATCGGAAGTGGCATTGCCGAAAAAATGAACGTCTTTATAAACGACAATGTGAACATCACGTCATCAAAAGGTATCAATCGAACATTTAAAATTATAGGTGTTTTCAAAACGAATAATTCTAATGTGGATAAATCAAAATCCTACATCAATTTAGCTGCTGCTCAACAATTACTAAAAGAAGGCAATTCGTATATCACAGAAATACATGTGAATGTAAAAGACCAAGAAAAAGCAGAGGATATTTCCGTCGAGCTTTCTCAAATTACCGGATATAAAGCGGAGGGCTGGAAAAGCGCGAATGAAACATTTATGGCTGCAAACAAAATGAGAGAAATCATCATCACCTTTGTTTCCCTGACTATTTTACTCATTGCAGGATTCGGTATTTACAATATCCTTAACATGACTGTTTCTCAGAAAATTAATGACATCGCCATATTAAAAGCTATGGGATTCAAAGGAAAAGATGTTATTCGCATATTTGTAACTCAAGCGGTGAGCATAGGAGCTCTTGGCGTGGTTGGTGGTGTGATCATCGCAACAGGAATGATTGCGTTATTAAAGAAAGTCTATCTTGGTGGTGATATTGGTTATTTCCCGATTGATTACGAACCTTGGAAATATGTGCAAGGAGTATTTATTGGGCTAATCATCACCTTTTTCGCAGGTTATTTGCCAGCAAAAAAAGCTGCCAATGTTGATCCAGTTGAAATCTTTAGAAAATGAGTATTGTCCTTAAAACAGAGAACGTCGGTAAAATCTTTTACGACCCAACTGAATTCCAGGTACTGAAGAACATTTCGTTTGAGGTACAAAAAGGTGAATTTCTATCGATGATTGGGAAATCAGGTAGTGGAAAGTCTACATTACTTTATATTTTATCCACTATGGATACAAATTATTCAGGCGAACTATGGATTGACCAGCAAAAAATGACGGGAATGAGTATCGATGCACTTGCAGAAATTCGCAATGAGAAAATCGGGTTTGTCTTTCAGTTCCATTATTTACTGAACGAATTTTCCTGTTTAAAAAACGTAATGATTCCAGCCTTGAAGCTGAATAAACTGAACGAAAAGGAAATAGAAGAACGCGCGTATCAAAAATTAAAAATATTAGGTTTGGAGGATCAAGCGTTGAAACCAGCGAACAAACTTTCCGGTGGACAGCAGCAACGTGTGGCAATTGCTCGAGCACTTATTAATGAACCGCTCATAATCATGGGAGATGAGCCAACAGGAAATTTAGATAGTAAAAATACCAATTTAGTTTTTGACATATTGCAAGATCTAACACGATCTTATGGTCAAACGATCATTGCGGTTACACACGATAACGATTTTGCTCGGAAGAGTGATCGAATTATCGAGATGATGGATGGGGAAATCATTTCTTAAAAACGAACAAGAATCACACATGTTCTTCCAACTCAACGTATCTTTGTGACATGAACGAACATCAAATTAAGATTTCCAAGGTACTTTCATCCATTGGATTTGACTCATTAAATTCCTTACAAGAAGAAACCCTAGAAAAAAGTGTCACGTCTAAAAATGTGCTCATCCTTTCACAAACGGGTTCTGGTAAAACCTTTGCCTTTCTATTGCCCTTGTTTTTGAATTTAGATCCAGAAGCGAAGCACATTCAAGCCTTGGTTTTGGCTCCATCACGAGAGTTAGCTTTGCAGATTGAGGATGTTTGGCGTTCGATGAAAACCAATTTCAAAGTGTTGAGTTGTTACGGTGGACATTCCATCTCGACAGAAAAGAAGAGTTTAACAGAGGCTCCTGCCCTATTAATTGGTACACCTGGAAGAATTTGTGATCACATTTCGCGAGGAAC
>CANHMH010000195.1 GCA_947461635.1 Flavobacteriales bacterium
AACATCAGATAATTCTGATCTTTCGATTTTGGTATAGCCGTCTAATTGTAACGCTTCCCAATCAAAATCTGCAGCTCCCTGCATTTCAATATTCTTTGCCATGTGGCTTAATAATTTGTATTTCAGAAGCCCTAATTTTCCGAAAGGATGAAACATTTTTTGTTGTGATTAGGGCACAACTTCCTCTTTTGAGGGTGCAAAGATAGGAATAATTCCTTTTAAATCAAGGTTTTTTGCCGTAGATCAAAACTTTTTATCATCCTCCATGTGAAGTGAGACAAATCAATTAGTTATCTGCGATGTTTTTTGGGAATAATGCAAAGGTTTGAAATTGCTCACCCTGTATCGACATACACTTTTTCCAAAGTGTGGAAACAGGGACAGAGAGTAATGTTTCGATGGTGATGTTGTTCACACAAATCCAAGCACGTTCTTTGATTTCTTGGGTTAATTGTCCTTTACTCCAACCGGAATACCCGATAAAAAAACGTACTTTTTCTTTGTTTTTTTCGTCCGCATTTAACAATTCGAAAATCTCCGTTAAATCACCTCCAAAAAATAAACCTGGCAGGATTTCTTCACTGGATTCGATATCCATAAACGTATGCAGGTAAAATAAACCGTTTTCGGCAACGGGACCACCGATAAATACGGGAATGGAAGTTGGCGCAATATCAATGAGTTCGTGCAATTGAACATTAGCAGTGTGATTCAATACAAATCCAAACGATTCAGCATCAGAATGTTCACACATTAATACGACTGAACGCTCGAAATGTGGATCCTGGAGAAAGGGCTCCGACAAAAGAACACTTCCTTTGGACGGAAGAATTCCATTAACAAAATCGATGGTTTCTTTGAGTTTCATAGTTGATTAAGAGAAACGAACATACGCAATATTTATTTTAAACGTAGTCAATTTAACGTAATTTTTTACTTAAAAAAAAGGTGTGCTTGGACCCAAATTACGCTCAAATCAATTAAAGGAATTAACTTTGGAGACGAAAAGTTTTTTTTAGGCGTTCAATTTACGTAAAAGAATCAGCAATAAATACAATTACGATAGCAATTCATTATGGCGCAAAAACCATCAATACCAAAAGGAACAAGGGATTTCTTGCCAAACGAGGTAGCAAAAAGGACCTATTTATTTGAATCCATTAAAACGGTTTTCAAGCGCTATGGATTCGCTCCTATTGAAACGCCTAGTTTTGAGCTTTCTTCTACGCTCATGGGGAAATATGGAGAGGAGGGCGATCGTTTGATTTTTCGTATTCTGAATTCTGGAGAAAAAATGCGTAAAGCAGATTTAGAAGCTTTAGCGAACGATAATTTACCCAAATTTGCTTCTTCACTCGCTGAAAAAGCACTTCGATACGATTTGACCGTTCCCTTTGCACGCTTTGTTGTACAGCATCAAAATGATCTTTCATTTCCTTTTAAACGTTATCAAATTCAACCTGTTTGGAGAGCAGATCGTCCACAACATGGTAGATACCAAGAGTTTTTTCAATGCGATGCGGATGTTGTTGGTTCAGATTCACTTCTTTGTGAAGTGGAACTCATTCAGATTTTTGATGATGTTTTGACGCATTTGAATATTCCATCTTTTACGATTAAACTGAATAACCGTAAGATTTTAAGTGGAATCGCAGAGGTATGTGGGGAAGCTGATCGTATTATTGACCTGACCGTTGCCATAGATAAGCTGGATAAAATAGGCGAGGAGGGAGTTCTAAATGAACTTGCTCAAAAAGGAATCAGCGATTCAGCCATTGAGAAAATCAAACCACTCTTTCAATTTGCAGGATCGAACGATGAGAAACTTCAGCTCATGCGGACATACTTGACTTCTTCTGAAATAGGAATGAAAGGCATAGAGGAGCTTGAATACGTGATGAATATTGTTGATTCAATGGGACTTAAGCGTGCTGACTTAGAGTTTGACTTAACTCTTGCTCGTGGATTGAATTATTACACGGGAGCTATTTTTGAAGTGAAAGCAAACAATGTGAATATGGGTTCTATTTGTGGTGGCGGACGTTACGATGATTTAACCGGACTTTTTGGTTTAAAGGGACTATCCGGAGTGGGTATTTCGTTCGGTGCAGATCGGATTTACGATGTGATGACAGAATTGAATTTATTTCCAGCATCTGTAACGAAAGGACTAAAAGTGCTTTTTATTAATTTTGGCGAAACGGAAGTTTCTACTTGTTTGAAATTAGCGCGACAATTACGTGAAAGTGATATTGATTGTGAGGTTTATCCGAGCACAGCAAAAGTTCAAAAGCAAATGAAATATGCGAATGATCGTTCCGTTCAATACGTCGTGTTATTAGGCGAGGAAGAATTAAAATCGAACACGCTGATATTAAAAAATATGACGAGTGGTGAACAAGAAACACTTAATTATGAATCATTTATAGCTAAAATAACAACCTTATGAAATTAATTTTTGTCTTAGTAACTTCTTTCACCTTATTCGCCTGCGGTGCGTCAAGTACTAGAGGGAAATGGAACGATAACGATCGACAAGAGGCGATGAAAGATATCAAAGAATTCTCCAGCGCTTTAGGTACACTTGGTTCCGCGAAAAACTTGTGTTACGAATGTTATACCGACAGTTTGGAGAAAATCTATGATAACTACGAAGCTTCTAAACAACTTCATGAGGATGATCGCCTCGGTATTTTGATGGATTGTGCGGTTAAGTACATTCAATTTGATTAAACTAAAATTTATTGAACAAAAAAAATCCCTGACAAGTATTTTGTCAGGGATTTTTTTTTAGTTGGTTATTCTTGGTATTACCAAATTTTAGCAATTTTCTTTGCGTCGTTGCGCATCACGCGTCCTTCTTTCACATCGAAAGCTTCAAAGAACTCTGGACAATTTTTCAATGGTCCATTTACACGATACATTCCAGGAGAATGTGGATCATTTGCAATGCGATTCTTCATTTCTTCATCGGTATATTTGATTTTCCATAATTGAGCGTAAGCAATGAAAAATCGTTGAGAAGGTGTGAATCCTTCGCGAACTTCATTTGCCTTGAACTCAGGAGTTAACTTGTATGCATAGTAGGCCATGGTCAGTCCACCTAGGTCCGCAATATTTTCTCCCATAGTTAATTCCGGATTCACACATTGGTCTACCATCGGACAAAATGCCGCAAACGTCTCACCAAGGATTTTTGTTTTTTCTCCAAAGGATTGCAAGTCTTCTTCCGTCCACCAGTTTTTAAATGATCCGTCCGCAGCGAATTTCGCCCCCATATCATCAAAACCATGAGTGAATTCGTGTCCAATCACCATACCGATTCGACCATAATTCACCGCATCCTCTGATTTCTCATCAAAGAAAGGTGCTTGCATAATTCCAGCAGGGAAAGCGATTTCATTTAAAAGTGGGTGGTAATATGCATTCACCATGTGTGCAGGCATTCCCCACTTATCTTTATCCACGTCTTTCTTTAAGTCAGCAAAGTTCTTTTTGACACTAAAGCG
>CANHMH010000196.1 GCA_947461635.1 Flavobacteriales bacterium
CTAAACCTTTTTTACGGTATAACGAATTTGTTTACCTAGCCCTGATTCGTCTCACACACAACAGTCAATACATTTTGAATAACAACAATGTACTAACCTTTTTTAAATTCTCAGTAAAAATAAAAGCCCAGACGATTCTGTCAAGGCTTTTAATCATGTGAACCATTGTTCTTTTATTGACAAATCGTTTCTTCCGTTGCTTTCAAGATTTCACGTACTTCCTCCAATGTTGGTGCTTCTGCATACGTACGCAGAACAGGCTCCGTTCCAGAAGGACGAATCATGACCCAGCGTTTGTCGTCGAAGAAATACTTGAATCCATCGATGGTTTTCAAGTCAGCGACTTGGTATTTCCCGAAGGACGTGTAATTATTTGCTTTGCAATTCGCAATGATTTTTTGTTTTAATTCCTCGGTGATGTGAAGGTCGTTGCGTTCAAATTTAAATGGACCAACAATTTCATATACTTCATCAATCAACTCATCTAGTGACTTACCTGATTTCGCCATGAATTCCCAGATGATTAATCCCATCCAAATTCCATCGCGCTCTGGTATGTGTCCTTTTACGGCAATTCCTCCGGATTCTTCTCCACCAAGAAGGACATCGTCCTTGATCATGATCGATGCAATTTCTTTGAATCCGATTTTTGTTGTTTGAATTTCGAGTCCGTAATGCGCGCACAATTTCTCTACGCGAGGAGTCACACTGAAAGCGATGACTACTTTTCCAGTCATTTGTTTGTATTTCACCATGTAGTGAATCAACAAGAGGATGATGTGGTGTGAATCGATGAATTCTCCTTTTCCATTGTATAGTCCAATGCGATCGGCATCTCCGTCCGTTGCTAATGCGCAAGAAACGTTTCCATCTGCTTTGATGAATGCTTCCAATTCCTGAAGGTTTTTCGCAATCGGTTCTGGTGCTTGTCCACGGAAAGATGGATTGTGGTCACAGTGCAACAACTGTGTTTTTGGTAAAATCAAGGGCATCACACGTTGACCAGCGCCATACATGGCATCGTACACGAGGTTCAATCCAGAATTTGAAATCGCATCGAGGTCAAAGTTCTTTTTCACGTGATCCACGTAGCGTGTTTCGATGTCTACGATTTCTATTTTTCCAGCTTCAATCGCTGCGTCAATGTTTACTGCTTTGTAATCGATGGAGCATACATCTGGAATGATGTCCTCCACTTCTTGAACTTTTTCTGGTTCTAATGGTCCACCAAAGAATGCTTTCAACTTGAATCCATTGTAAGATGGTGGATTGTGACTTGCTGTCAAAATGATTCCAACTTCGCATTCATATTGAAATGCGGCTAAAGAGATCATTGGAGTGGAAACGAATCCACGTGACATGCGCACTGGAATTCCTTGGGCGATTAAAACTTTTACGGCAGTTTCCATGAATAATTCACCTGCGAAACGACAATCGTGACCGATGATGACACTTGGATTTCCGTAATTTTTCTTTAACCAAATTCCTGTTGCTTCCGTTACGCGTGCAACATTCTCAACGGTAAAGTCATCAGCAATGATTGCTCTCCATCCGTCTGTTCCAAATTTTATTTTCTGTACCAAGTTGATTAATTTATATACAACAAAGATACAGATTTCTTAAGGAAAGTTAATTGATGCAATAAGATAAAAAGGAGTGTATCCTTCTTTTTCTATTTCGAAAATTCTTGAATTGTTTTTTCGATGATTCCAACACATTCCATCAGTTGATTTTCTGTAATCACCAATGGTGGAGCAAAACGAATGATGTTTCCGTGGGTTGGTTTAGCCAATAATCCATTTTCTTTCAACGCAACGCAAAGGTTCCATGCGGTTTGACTATCTGGAGAATCGTTCACCACGATGGCGTTTAACAATCCTTTTCCGCGAACTTTTAAAATCAATTCATTGCTTTCGATGATGCGGTTCATTTCTTTTCTGAAAAGTTCACCTAAACGTCGGGCATTTTGAATCAATTGTTCTTCGTAAACGACTTCTAAGGCTGCAACAGCAACTTTCGCCGCGATTGGATTTCCACCAAATGTTGAACCGTGTTGACCAGGTTTGATGACCATCATGATTTCGTCATCCGCAAGTACCGCAGAAACGGGATAAACACCTCCGGAGAGTGCTTTTCCTAGAATGAGGATATCTGGACGATTGTAAGTTGCTGTTTGACGCTCACATTTGTGTTCGCAAGTACAGTTTCCACAAGTTGCCAATAAACTTCCAGTGCGAGCAATTCCTGTTTGTACTTCATCCGCGATAAATAACACACCATTTTCAAGGCAAAGTCTTTTTGCTTTGGATAGATAATTTTCCGCTGGTGTGTACACTCCGGCTTCTCCTTGAATCGGTTCAACGAGGAATCCAGCAACATTTTTTCCTTTTAACGCTGCTTCAAGTGCAGGAATGTCATCGTATGGAATGGAAACGAATCCAGCAGGGAAAGGTCCAAAATTATGAAATGAATCTGGATCGCTAGAGAAGGAAACAATGGTTGTGGTGCGTCCGTGGAAATTCCCATCACACACAACAATCACCGCCTGATTTTCTTCAATTCCTTTTTTCTCATATGCCCATTTGCGGCATAATTTAATGGCAGTTTCAACGGCTTCTGCACCCGTATTCATCGGAAGAACTTTATCGAATCCAAAGGTTTCCGTCACAAATTTTTCGTAATGTCCGAGTGTATCGTTGTAAAAAGCGCGCGAGGTTAAGGCCAAGGTTTGTGCTTGATCAATCAATGCTTTCGTAATTTTCGGATGACAATGTCCTTGGTTCACAGCAGAGTAAGCAGAGAGGAAATCAAAATATTTTTTTCCGTCCACATCCCAAACAAAAACACCTTCACCTTTTGCTAAAACAACAGGTAGTGGATGGTAGTTATGTGCTCCGTATTGGTCTTCTAATGCGATGTGTTGGTTTGCTTGACTCATAATTGCGAATAAACGTTGATGATTTGATGACAAAGATAGGAATTAGAAATGTGAATTTAAATTAACAAGTTTATTAAGCGAGCGGATGTTATTATGATTTATCTTTGCATCGTGAATGTGATTCGTCGTTTCTGTTTATTTTTCTGTGCATTGGGTGTTTTTCTCAATGTTACTTTAGGTAATATCGTTTTTGGCGCTGTTGTTCATCCATCCACTTCTCATTCAGAAAGCAAGCAAATCGCCCTGCGCAAAGTTGCGGGTGAAGTGAATTTCAATGCCTTTGAATTTGAGGAAGACGTCGAATTAGACGAAGATGGGGGAGACTTTGATCAAGACTTAGACTTGGTGCTTTCAAGTTGTGAAAGTCCAATACTCACATTCAACACATTAACGAGTTCAAAATATTCCTATTTCACTCATCGACACCGATGGGAGAAACTTGCACTTTTCATTCAATTTCAGAATTTCAGAATATAGTATTTGTTACGCATTGACCCTAAAATCAATTGTTTAACAAATAACTATTTGCATGAAAAACACCTTTCAACTTGAAAAAGTTGTAGAAAA
>CANHMH010000197.1 GCA_947461635.1 Flavobacteriales bacterium
GATTCTTCAAGCGCACTTGGACATGGTTCATCAAAAGAATTCCGACACGACTTTCGACTTCGATCAACAAGGAATCGAAATGATTGTCGATGGTGATTGGGTACGTGCAAACGGAACAACACTTGGTGCCGACAACGGAATTGGCGTCGCAGCGATCATGGCGATTTTATCGTCGACAGACATTCAGCACCCAGCGATTGAAGCCTTTTTCACGATTGATGAAGAAACGGGAATGACTGGAGCCATCAAAATGGACCCAAGCTTTTTGAGTGGATCGATTTTATTGAACATTGACACCGAAGACGACGACGAATTATCTATCGGATGCGCCGGAGGAATCGACACAAATACCACTTACACGTACGGACAAGTTCCAGTAGAAGGAGAAACGTTCACCCTTTCCGTTCGCGGATTGTTGGGCGGACATTCTGGAATGGACATCGATAAAGGACGTGGAAATGCGAACAAATGGATGGCGAGAATCCTTTGGGAAATGAAACAAGTGACAAACATCCAATTGATTTCCTTCGATGGCGGAAGTTTACGCAATGCCATTCCACGTGAAGCAACTGCAGTGATTGCAAGCAGCGATATTTCTGCTGTAAAATCCGTATTCGCAGAGATTTCAGCAACCTTAAAAGAAGAATACGTAAGCATTGAACCGAATTGTCAATTTGACCTTCAAGCGACAGCGACATCAGAAAAAGCGATGGACGAGAAAGATTTCTCGAAAATCATTTCCTTGCTTTGTTCCGTTCACAATGGCGTTTACCGCATGAGTCCAGACATCGCTGGATTGGTAGAAACATCTTCCAGTTTAGCGAGAATCATTATCAAAGACGGCAGTTTTGTTTCACAATCTTTGCAACGTAGTAGCGTTGAATCAACCAAACGCGAAGTGTGTATGGTGATGCGTGGAGCCTTCGAAAATGCAGGATGTCACGTAGAACAGACAGGAGATTATCCAGGATGGAAACCGAATCCAAATTCTGGTATTTTGAATGTGATGGAGAACTTATACCACGAACTTTTCAACGAGAAAGCTAAAGTAAAAGCGTGTCACGCAGGATTGGAATGTGGAATTCTTGGCAAACACCTACCAGGTGTGGACATGATTTCTTTCGGACCAAATATTCGTGCGGCACACTCTCCAGATGAAAAAGTACAGATTTCTTCTGTTCAGAAATTCTGGAATTATTATTTAGAAACATTTAAAAGAATTGCTTGATCTCCAATCATCAAGAAACTCAAAATCCTTATTTTTAGCACATGAATTTTCAATTAAATACAATCGAAGAAGCCATTTCAGAAATCCAACAAGGACGCGTTGTCATTGTGGTGGATGATGAAGGACGTGAAAACGAAGGCGACTTCTTAACAGCAGCAAGAAACGCGACACCCGAAGTCATCAATTTCATGGCGACACACGGACGCGGTTTGATTTGCGCGCCAATCAGTGAAGAACGTTGTGATGCATTGGGATTAGAAATGATGGTGCAAAGCAATTCTGCTGCTTACGAAACACCTTTCACGGTGAGCATCGATTTAATTGGACACGGATGTACAACGGGGATTTCTGCAAGTGATCGTTCTAAAACGATTTTAGCATTGATTGACCCGACAATCCGACCGGAAGAATTAGGGAAACCAGGACACATTTTTCCTTTAAGAGCGCGCAAGGGCGGCGTTTTACGTCGCGCAGGACATACTGAAGCAGCCGTGGATTTATCCCGTTTAGCTGGATTCGAAGAAGCGGGAGTCATCGTTGAAATCTTGAATGAAGATGGAACGATGGCACGTGTCCCAAGTTTGATTGAAATTGCACAGAAATTCGACTTAAAAATCGTTTCCATTGAAGATTTGATCAAATACCGTGTGGAACATGAGTCCTTGATTGAGGAACAAGTTTCCGTTCACATGCCGACAGAATTCGGTGATTTTCAATTGCGCGCGTTCAAAGACACGAGCAACGACCAAGATCATTTGGTATTGACAAAAGGAACTTGGACAAAAGATGAACCCGTGTTGGTTCGTGTGCACTCGTCTTGTTTAACCGGTGATATTTTTGGTTCATGTCGTTGCGACTGCGGACCTCAATTGCACAAAGCGATGGAAGTCATTGAAAAAGAAGGAAAAGGCGCGATTGTTTACATGAATCAAGAAGGAAGAGGAATCGGACTTTTGAATAAATTAAAAGCCTACAAATTGCAAGAAGAGGGATTAGACACCTACGAAGCAAATGAAAAATTAGGTTTCAAAGCAGACGAAAGAGATTACGGCATTGGTGCACAAATCATCCGTTCCATCGGAATCTCTAAAATGCGTTTGATGTCCAATAATCCAAAGAAACGTACCGGTTTAATTGGCTACGGATTAGAAATCGTTGAAAATGTAGCGTTAGAAGTTGAAAGCAATGTGCACAATCAGCATTACTTGGAAACGAAGCGCGACAAAATGGGGCACAACCTAAAACTAGACTAAATGTTAAAGGCAACAGGAATACAAAAAGCGTACGGCGATCTTTCGATCTTGAAAGGCGTTGACTTAACTGTTGCTTCTGGGGAAGTGATTTCCATCGTTGGTTCTTCGGGCGCTGGAAAAACAACCTTACTACAAATACTTGGAACCTTGGATCGTCCGGACAAAGGGGAATTACTCATTGATGGCATCAATCCATTTACACTTTCCTCCAAAGGACTAGCTGATTTTCGCAATCAATCCATTGGATTCATTTTTCAATTTCATCAATTACTTCCAGAATTCACCGCACTTGAAAACGCGATGTTACCGGCGTTGATAGGTGGGAAAAGTAAAAAAGAGGCCGAAGAACGCGCAAAGCACTTGTTTCAAAAATTGAACATCGGACACCGTACTACGCACAAACCGTCGGAATTGTCCGGTGGTGAGCAACAACGTGTCGCGGTGTGTCGTTCTTTGATGAATCAACCTGCAGTAATCTTCGCGGATGAACCTTCTGGAAACTTAGACACCAAAAATGCACAGGAACTGCATGAATTGTTTTTCCAATTGCGCGAAGAATTCAAGCAAACCTTCGTGATCGTCACACACAACGAATCCTTCGCTCAAATGGCGGACCGTTCCCTTGTGATGCGTGATGGAAATTTCATCTAAGCGTTGTGAGTCCAAGTGAATTAAAAGAATTCCTCGATTTCAAAGCGTCCTTCTACGAGCAAGGACATTTTTTGGAAGAAGATCCCATTCAACTACCCCATCGATTTACACAGAAAGAGGACATTGAAATTGTTGCCTTTCTTGTATCCATGATTGCCTGGGGAAACCGAAAAAGCATTGTCAAAAGTGGCGAACGCATCATCGACATCATGGGGAATTCGCCCTATGATTACATCATGTCCTACACGGGCGAGATTCCAACATCGTTTGTTCACCGCACCTTCAACAACGAAGACCTCGGTGGATTCTTTGCGTGTTTGCACAGACTTTACCAAGACCAAGGACTCGAAGCTGCTTTTTCC
>CANHMH010000198.1 GCA_947461635.1 Flavobacteriales bacterium
GAAGCGATGATGCGAAATAGCCAATATGCTCTTTTTAAGTCACGGTTAGATTTGCTTGAGAACGCAACTTCGGTGTTGTCGAATGATATCATATTCCAAATTTACATCGTTTTTTAGAATAGAAGTCATCTCGAAAGTTTAATTTTAACGCACGAATGAAAACCATGAAAATCGAAGGGAATTATTGTCGACTTGAAATCGGATCTATTTTAGAAGGTGGATTTCAAGCGTATTTGAAAACATTTGAAAATCAGAAGATTGTTATTCTTGTGGATGAAAATACACACGATTACTGTCTGGAATACTTGATCACAAGTTTCCCTGAATTGGAACGAGCAGAAATTATGCTTTTGCCATGTGGTGAAGAAAATAAAGTGATGGAAGTCTGTTTTCAAGTTTGGCAAGCATTTACAGAGTATCATGTGGAACGAAAGGACCTCGTCATTAATCTTGGTGGAGGAGTCGTAACCGATATGGGTGGATTCATTGCGTCCATATTTAAACGTGGACTCACCTTTGTTCACGTGCCAACTTCTTTGTTGGGAATGGTGGATGCCGCAATTGGAGGGAAAAATGGAATTGATTTAGACGGCTACAAAAATCAACTTGGAACCATTACTCAACCTGCGTGTGTGTTCATTGATTCAGGATTTCTTGCAACCTTACCCGGAGAAGAAATTTTCAATGGATACGCCGAAATGCTCAAACATGCTTTAATTGGTGATATTACATTGTGGGAAGAAATCCGCCACATCCAATCGGAAGAGGAATTGATTCAACAAGAGGTGATTGTGAAAGCCATTCGAGTGAAAACGAACATCATTGAACAGGATCCGTTGGAAGGTGGATTGCGTAAAAAGCTAAACTTCGGTCACACCGTTGGACACGCCCTAGAATCTTACTTTTTTCAATCTACGCCCATTTCACATGGACATGCGGTAGCTTTGGGGATGATTGCAGAATCGTACATCTCCATGAAACGAAATTTACTCACGAAGGAATCTTACAAAGAAATTGAATCGACGATTATTCGTTCTTTTCCCATGATTGAGCTTCAAGCGGAGGATGTTTCACAAGTTATTTCTCTGATGTATCAAGATAAGAAAAACGAAGAAGGACAAATTCGTTCATGTCTTTTAGATGGAATTGGAAGTTGTATGTACGATCAAGAAGTGAAAGAGGAGGAAATAGGGGAGTCCTTGTTTCATTTGACTTTACTCTTTAATTTATAGTAATAAAAAAGTCCCCTGACGATTCTGTCAGGGGACTTTCATTTCATTTATTTCGAATTCAATTAACGAATAATCGTCATTTCATCCACGATGTGTTTCGCTCCTGCGTATTTGTCGATGATGAACAATACGTAACGGATATCCACATTAATTGTTTTTTGCAAATTCTTGTCGAAGATAACATCTCCAGCCATTGCTTCGATGTTTCCGTCGAATGCCAAACCGATCAATTCACCTTTTCCATTCAATACTGGAGAACCTGAGTTTCCACCTGTGATATCATTGTCAGTCAAGAAACAAACCGGCATGTAACCCGCTTTATCAGCGTATTCACCGAAATCTTTCTTGTCGTTTAATTCCATCAAACGTTTAGGTAAGTCAAACTCTTCATCGTTTGGTTTGTACTTGTTAATCGCACCTTGAAGTGTTGTGTAATAGTTGAATTTCGCATCGTTGCGTTTGTCCGCAGGCAATGCGCTTACGTTTCCGTATGTCAAACGTAAAGTACTGTTCGCATCTGGATATTGAATTGTGCTCAATCCTGACTCACGAAGTCCAGCAACTAATAAACGGTAAGATTTTGTGAAATCGTCTGTCATTTTGATTAATTCTTCTGAACGGAACATCAAGTGAGACGTAATATCCGCAGATAATTTCATCAATGGATCATTTGTGATAGCTGCCTCATTAGGAAGTTCTAAAAAGGCCATCATTCGTTCTTTTGAAGTTAAAATGGACATTGTAAATGCCGCTTTGATTTCGTTTGACACGTTTCCGTCTTTGTACATTTCTTCAATAGAGGGAACCAATTTGTATCCTGCTTTTTGAGCATATAAGTTTAATCCGTCAATCAAGATGTCGATTTCAGCTGGAACGTAAGTCAATTCGAAAAACTCGTTGATGGCTGCTGTTAAACCAGCTTTCATCTCTGCGCGTTTCGCTGCATCCGCTTTCGCATATGCTTGAAGTTGTCCGCCTAATGAACGACTAATTCCTGCGTAATCAGAGAAACGGAAAACGATTTGTAAATAGTTGTCGTGACGTGATTTTTCGTTAGTAGCGTCATAGAACTTGTTGATAGTTTCAACAACAGTTCCATATTTCGCTTTATTCTCGGGCTTATTTGCCCAAACATTGAATTTCGCTTCATTTTTCGCTTTATCAGCAGCTGTTTGGAATTTTGTTAAGGCATCAATCATCCCTTGACGGTTTTTCCAGTAATTTGCGATGCGTGCATATTTAGAAGCATAGTTTAAACGAACGTTGTCGTCTTTGTCCATGTATTTCTTCATTGCATCCATGCTTGATTTAGAAGCTTCAACCCAAGCAGGATAAGCGTATTTCACGTTTTGATCAATTCCACCTGCTGGCAACCAACGGTTTGTTCTTCCAGGGTATCCTAAAATCATAGCGAATTCACCATCTTTAATTCCTTTGATGTTTACTGGTAAATGGTGTTTCGGATGTAATGGAACGTTTGCTGTTGAATAGTCGGCTGGATTCCCGCTTGCGTCTGCGTATACGCGGAACATCGAGAAATCTCCCGTATGACGAGGCCATTCCCAGTTGTCTGTGTCCCCACCGAATTTACCAATGCTATTTGGAGGTGTACCCACCAAACGAACGTCTTTAAAATCTTGGTAAACGAAGTAGTAGAATTCATTTCCTTGGAAGAAAGAACGCACGCTTACCGTGTATTTTCCGTTTTCGCTGTTTTCTTTTTCGATTAATGCGATTTCGTCTTTGATGGCTTTCTCACGCTCTGTTTCTGTCATTTGATCAGTAACCTTACCTAAAATCCTTTTACTAACATCATCCATACGAACGAAAAAGCGTACATACAAGGATTTCGGTTTCATCTCTTCTTGACGGTTTGCAGCCCAGAATCCATTGGTCAAATAATCTTTCTCTGGTGTTGATAATTCTGCGATCGCATCGAATCCACAGTGGTGATTTGTTAAAATCAATCCATCTTTGGAAATGATTTCAGCAGTACATCCACCATTGAATTGAACAACGGCATCTTTAATGGAAGAATGGTTGATGCTGTAGATTTCTTCCGTCGTCAACTGCAATCCCAATTTATCCATATCTCTGTGATTCAGACGTTCAATGAACATCAAAAACCACATTCCTTCGTCCGCACGAACGAAAAAGCCAACGAACAAAGCGATGGCTAAAAAAGTACTTTTTAAACGTGTATTCATTTGTATA
>CANHMH010000199.1 GCA_947461635.1 Flavobacteriales bacterium
ATATCCTGAAAGGGCAGATAAAATCACTAGAAAAGACAATCGAAACTTGGTGAAAACCAAATAGGTTTTAAAAGTGGAAGGAGCTTGAGTAGTCTCTTGAGTCATGGTGCAAAATTACGAATTAAGCTTGTTCTTCTACAACATTTTTATAAGGTCTTTTCTTGAGGAAGATCATTCTGTTTCATCAGGTGTATAGTAGTCATTTTGAGTGAAATAGTCAATCATTGCTTCTTTCATCAAATGCTGTTCTTCTTGATGTCCTAGCGCTGGAATCAATTGGTTCAGCTTAAAGTGAGGCCATTGATCTTTATCTCTACCTTCAAATTCATAATAACCGTAAGGTTCGAGTAGTGTGCAAATGGCAACGTGCATTAATTCAGTCTTCTCTTGTTTGCTGAAATTTTTATAACCAATGCCTAATTCATTGACACCAATTAGAAACAGCAATGAAGGAACATCGAGTCCTGGTCCAAAGTCTTTTTCCAGGCTTTTTTTAACTTGTTGAAATTTCAATTCGATGTCATGATCCATGGCACAAAAGTACGGAAAGAACAAGCATATAAAACCATGTTTCCAAATTTTCAGACAAAAAAAAGAGGGGACAAGCCCCTCTTCAATTCAATCAAATATAATTCTGATTATTCAACGATTACACGTGATGTAGAAGTTCCGTTTTCAGAACGAACGATCACTGTGTACATTCCTTGAACAAGGTCAGCAACAGTTACATGAGTTGTACCAGTTACTTTGCGAACTGATTTTCCGCTTAAGTCAACTAATTCAATTTCTGTGATTTTATCAGCTGATACGATGTTGAAAGATGTTTGAGCTGGGTTCGGCATTAATGTGAATGTTGCCGCAGTATTTTCATCAATTCCACCAAGACAAGCAACACAACTTTCGTAACATACAACCCCTAGGTCTGCTGCTCCAGCAACTGTATATACACGGTTAGTGAAACCACCAGTTGTGATAGTACATGTTTCTCCACCAGCAAATTGCTCGGAAGCATTCCATCCGTCTAATGTGAATTTGTATTCAATTGTTCCGTTAGGTAATGGTAAAGTAACATCCCAAACTCCATCTAAGTTTGCGTCAGTCATTGGATTAGAAGTTCCGTTCCAACCGTTGAATGTACCGTTAATGAAAACTCCTGTAAACGCTGCTCCAGTGTAGTTATTCATATCTACTTTGAATGTAACATTTGCTGTACAAACAGAACAGCTTTCGTAACATACAGCTCCTAAGTTAGCGTCACCAACTACAGTGTAAGAACGGTTAGTAAATCCACCATTTGTTACCGTACATGTTTCACCACCAGCAAATTGCTCAGAGTTTGTCCAATTGTCTAAAGAGAATTTGTATTCAATAGCTCCTTGGTTGATTGGTAAAGTTACTTCCCAAATTCCATCTAAGTTCGCATCAGTCATTGGGTTAGCGTTTCCGCTCCAGTTGTTAAACGTACCACTCACATAAACTGTGTTAAAAGCTGCTCCAGTATAATTATTCATGTTCACTTGGAACGTGATTAAAGGTGTCGCTGCCTGAACGATTTGTGTTTTTTGGTATACAAACTGCCAGTAACCAGGACCAAAGTTAATTCCTAGTGTCATGGTATTTCCACCGTTAGAGAAAGCAACGTTGTAAGTAATGGAAGATACCGCGTTAGCTGGACTAGTTAATTCTCCAGAGTTGGTTACTTTAGCCAAACCAAGGTGAGCTCCAATACCATTAACAGTTAAGGTTCCTGCAGCAGCATCAAAGTTATACGTTGCTTGACCACCATTGTGAGGAGCTACTGGAGTACCGCAACCATCTGGTGCAGCACCTTGCCATCCTTCTAACCAAGTGTTACCATCCATGTAATGTGTCATTGTTCCTCCTGGAGCAAATTTCACTGAATCGTCAAATAAACAAGCTCTTGTAGTAACATCTCCAGAAGAGTTTGACCACCACGTTAAGTTTGTAGCATCAGGTCCAACAGCCAAAGCTCCCGCTTGTGGTGCTAGTTTCCAAGTACTTTCAATTTGGGCATTTAGTCCAAAGAAAGGAAGTAGGAATAAAATGTAAAGTTTTTTCATGTTTTTAATTAATAAAGGTTTATAATTCAAAAATAGTTGATTTTCATGTGAAAACCGAAACTAATATAGTAAAAAATACAATAAGGATAAAAAAAATATTGTATTCCCCATCTAAACAAAGCATTATAGAAAATGTTCGCGCTTGTTTATTTCTTTTTGTAGCTTAATTTCTTCGTTAAATTTCCGATTCTAATTGTAAATTCACCTTCTTCAATAACAAATTCACCTGTTTTTCCAATGAATTGAAAATCTTTTAAGTTCAGATAGAATGTTTTACTTACTTCTGTTTGAGCAGGAACATCTATTTTTAAAAATCGTTTTAACGATTTACCGGTAGGAATCATACTTGCGTAATCATCACTCACATAAAGTTGTATTACTTCTTTTCCTGCGATTGAACTGTTGTTTTTTAAGGTAACGGTTACCGCGATGCTATCATTGTCTGAAAACGTTTCTTGACTCAATGTCAGCCCTTTATATTCAAAGTCCGAATAGTTGATACCAAAACCAAAATCCCATTCCGGATTGTATGCAGAGAAATCTCCTGATTTTGATCGATCTACACTTTTTGGATGATCGTAAAATTCAATGACACCATCAAATTTAGGGTAGGTGTAAGGAAGTTTACCACTAAAGTTCTTATCTCCATACATTAACGATACTAAAGCCTCTGCTCCGTAATTTCCGGGTAAATACGCTTGGATGATTCCTGAAGCTCCAGAAACGATGTCATGAATAATGCGTGGTCTTCCTTCAAGTAGAACAAGAATTACTTTTTTATTTTGTTCGTAAGCGATTTGAGCAAGAATTCGCTGTTCTGAATTAAGATTTAAGGATAGTATGTCACCTGGTTTTTCAGTAGCTGGAAGTTCCCCTAAACATAAAACGACAACATCTGCTAACTTTATTTTGTCTTTGTAGTCGGTTAAATTAACGTATCGGGTTTTTTCAAAACCACCTTCAGCATATAATTCTGCGCCTTGAGAAAACAAGCAATTTTCTTTTCCTATTTTCTTTTCAAATGCTTGCTTAACTGTTAAACACCCGCTTGTATTATAGGCAGTATCGACTCCCTGCCACGTATGCGTCCAGGCACCGTTAAGGTAAATCATGTTGTTTGACGTTGGACCTGAAATCAATACTTTTTGATTGGTTTTCAAAGGTAAAACGCTGTTTTCATTTTTCAGTAAGGTAATCGATTCAAGCGCCGAATTCAGGGATGCTTGTTGAAATTCAGCACTGCCAAATTTTGGATAGTTCTCGAATGTTGGAACAGGTCTTTCAAATAATCCCAATCTTTCTTTTACACGCAAAATTCTGCGAACCGCGTCATCCAATCG
>CANHMH010000200.1 GCA_947461635.1 Flavobacteriales bacterium
CCTGTTAATTGACAAACTCTTGACATGTCTTTAAAATTACTTATAAATGTAAAAAAGCGGATGCAAAGGTAACAAACTTTTGAAATTCCACAAACGATTTTACGAATATTCCCAAAAAAAACTTTTGACCCTTGTTTTTTGTTGGAATTACGCTTTGGCATTTCGCGGATGAAACGACAAAATAGCATCCCTCAAGAAGCGCTGATCGAGGTGCGTGTAGATCTCAGTGGTTGTGATGGATTCGTGTCCTAACATCTCCTGAATCGCCCGTAAATTGGCACCTCCTTCAATCAAATGCGTCGCAAAACTATGTCGAAAGGTATGTGGGGAAATGTTCTTTTTGAGTCCGATTGTTTCTGCCAAATTTTTGATGATCGTAAAGACCATGACACGGGTCAATTGTGCGCCTCTTCTGTTTAAAAAAACGATGTTTTCACTTCCCTTTTGGATGTTCAAATGGTTCCGAATGTGCTGGTGATAAATGTCGATTTCTTTTTGAACTTGTGGACTCACCGGTACCAAGCGTTCCTTGTTTCCTTTTCCAATCACGCGTATAAATCCTTCCTCAAAAAACAAATCAGAGAAACGCAGTCCGACCAGTTCGCTTACACGCAATCCACAACTGTAGAGCGTTTCCAACATCGCGCGATTTCGGTGTCCTTCGTTTTTACTTAAATCAATGGCGTTTAACAAGGCATCAATTTCTTCAATTGTGAGAACCTCCGGAAGTTTCCTTCCCAATTTGGGTTGTTCGAGCAGTTCACTGGGATCAACCTTGGTCAAATTTTCCAGAATGAGAAAGCCGTAAAACTGTTTGATGCCAGAAATAATGCGTGCCTGACTTCGTGCGCTGAGTCCGAGGTCGAAAAGCGTAGAAAGAAATTGTTTTAAGTCCTCATAACTCAATTGATCGGGCAGCTTTGATGAAGCCGCAGCAAACTCCTTCAGTTTGTCAACATCGTTCTGATAGGCAAGAATCGAATTCTCTGCCAATCCCTTCTCGATTTTCAAGTATGAAACAAAATCCTTAATATAGCGTTCCCAATTCGACATCTATGAAAATTCTGATTGCAAACGGTCCAAATTTAAATTTACTCGGTTCCCGTGAAACACAAATATATGGGAATGTTTCGTTTGCAGACTTTTTAACGGAATTGAAATCGAAATCAAGTGCCGAAATCTCCTATTTTCAGTCGAATGTCGAGGGAGAACTGATCAATGTACTTCAGGACGCCGACGCCGACGGAATAATCCTCAATGCCGGTGGGTACACCCACACGAGTGTCGCTTTGCGCGATTGCATTGCCGCGATTTCTACACCAGTTGTCGAAGTACACATTTCCAACATCACCGCGCGTGAATCCTTCCGCCACGAATCCATGTTGAGTCCAGTTTGCGTCGGCTGTATTTTCGGTTTCGGTATGAAGGGATATGAGTTGGCGTTGAGGTATTTTGAGTCTTAGGCGTAATTTACCGTTGAATTTCTTTTCTTTCGGAATCCTTGAAAAATAGAACGTTCTAATCGTTCACTGTTTTCATGTTATTGGGGTGCAATTATTAATTGAACACGTGCGTTTTTGACTGGGTAATTAGCCCAATCACATCTTTAACATACAAATCGATGAGACAACTAACATTTTATTTCCTGACGTTTATTTCATTTGCTACCTTCGGACAAGAGAAGGTGGACCTGAATAAGGTCCAAGTTGGACTCAGTGTTTCTCCGGATTATAGTTACATCTCTATTGCGAGTCTTTATGAAATACCAAAAGTGGGATTGACCACTGGTATCAATGCCGTTTATCATTTCAATAAAAGCGTTGGTTTAGAAACGGGTTTACATTATTCGAACAAGGGATACCAAACAAAAATGATGGATTTATATTATTTTGTACCAGACCCAAAGGCCCCAACACAGGGGAAATTCATTTACAATTATAACTTTTTGGACATCCCACTCAAAGCAAATTTTTCCATTGGAAACAAGAAGACACGATTCTTTACAAGTATTGGAATAGCCACGAATGTATTTCTCAAAGAAACAAAAACAAGTATTTATGTATACCCAGACTATACAGAAAAAAAAATAATTTATCCAACCGAACATTACCTTAGAAAAGTAAATTTATCCCCTAGTCTTAGTTTTGGAATTGATTACACATTGAACGACAATTCACACATTCGAGTTGAACCGACATTTCGTTACGCTATGTTCAAGTTGGTTGATTTGGAATCGTCAGGGAATTTGATAAGTGCTGGATTGAATATTTCTTATTTCTTCGGGAAATAAAACGGATTGGTAGTGTTTTTTTAGTCTGGTGCCGCAGCAGTGCAACTGCTGCGTAACGTAGTCTGGGTAAAATTTTCATTTCCCCTGAACCTTTTTTCTTCTTCGTTGTACCGGACAAAAAACAAAAGTTCAACAATGATGAAACAGTTCCTTTTTTCCTTATTCGTACTTGCGGTAAGTCAAGTGAGTTACGCGCAAATTAGTCCACGAAGAATCCAATTGGTGATTCTGTTTGATACCTCCAATAGCATGGATGGACTCATCGAACAAGCGAAATCGCGTATTTGGGCAATTGTCAATGAGGCAAGTGGATTAACATACCAAGGACAAACGCCAACCCTAGAAATTGCCATGTACGATTACGGAAATGCTGGGTTAAGCGTTGAGAGTAATTTTATCCGTCAACAGTTGCCGTTTACAAGTGATTTAGATTTGGTTTCGGAGAAATTATTTGGCCTTCGAACGAATGGTGGATCGGAATATTGTGGCGCAGTCATTTCGACGTCCTTGAATCAATTGAACTGGTCTGCTGATCCTGCGGATTTAAAAATGATTTACATCGCAGGAAACGAACCGTTTAATCAAGGTCCTGTTTCCTACAAGGACGCTTGTCGTTTGGCAGAATCGAAACACGTGTTCATCAATACCATTTATTGTGGATCGTATGAGCAAGGTGTGCGCGAGAATTGGAAAGACGGTGCAACGTGTTCGAAAGGAGATTACTTCAACATCAATTCCAACGACCGCGTGGTGAGCATTCAAACTCCATACGATGAGCAAATCAATCAGTTGAACATTCAACTGAATGAAACCTACATTTCTTATGGTAGTTTAGGAAAGGAAAACCGCATGAAGCAAAAACGCGAAGATGACAATGCCTTGCTGCAAGGTGTCGCTGTTTCTTCCGAGCGTGCTTTGGTGAAATCGAAATCGGTGTACTCCAATGGAAGTTGGGACATGGTCGACGCAGCAAAAATGGATTCAACGATTGTTGGAAAATTGAAGGAGGAAGAATTGCCAGAGGAACTCAAAGGAAAATCGACGGAGGAAAAAGAAGCGTACATCAAACAGAAAAGTGAAGAACGTGCGAAAATCCAAAGTGAAATCGGTCAATTAGGAAAGCAACGCGA
>CANHMH010000201.1 GCA_947461635.1 Flavobacteriales bacterium
ACAGAACACATTTCATTTTCTTGGCTTACAAAAGAAGAATTACGATCATTGGATTGGGCTGCTGCGGATATTCCGATTGTAGATTACTTATTGTCAAAATAATCTGATGGAAGCACTAAAACTTGCCATACAAAATGCGGTTACAACTGGATTTGTTGATGATCAATTTGAATCCTTTTCGGATTATCGTCCCAGTATACTTACAAATGAACCCATTCTGAATGAGAAGGTACTTTCAACCTTGTTGGATGAACTTCGAACGTGTGAATCCTTTTTCTTATCAGTTGCCTTTATTACTTCAGGAGGTGTTGCTTCTTTATTTGGAGCACTTTTGGATTTGGAAGCAAAAGAAAAACCTATTAAAGGGAAAATTCTAGTCTCCGAGTATTTGAATTTTACGGAACCTGAGGCGCTTAGGAAATTGATGCAGTTAACGAATGTAGAATTGAAAATTGCCACAAATTCAGACTTTCATTCGAAAGGTTTCCTTTTCACGCACAAGTCGTATTACACCATTATAATTGGAAGTAGTAATATTACTCATGGAGCACTGACTAAAAACAAAGAATGGAATTTAAAAGTTACGGCCCATAAGGACAGTGAACTTTTTAAGAATACAATTATTGAGTTCGAAAATGTATTTCATCAAGCACAGGATGTTACATCAGAATATTTGGAAAAATATTCGTTTGTATATAATTCTGAACGAAAGTTAAGGCAAGGTCTACGAAATGCAATTCTTCCGGTCAATGATAAAATGATTCAACCAAATGAAATGCAAATTCAGGCGATTGAAAACTTAAATAAACTTAGAAAAGCTGGAAAGGATAAGGCGTTGTTAGTTTCTGCAACAGGAACAGGTAAGACCTATTTGTCTGCATTTGACATAGCTCAAGTAAATCCAAAACGTATGCTTTTTTTGGTTCACAGAAAAAATATTGCTCAAAAGGCAATGGAGAGTTATGCAACAATTCTTTCGAATAAAAAGGATCTTGGACTTTATTCGGGCTCAACAAAAAGTATGAATGCAGATTATATTTTTTCAACAGTTCAAACATTCAGCAGAGATGAGCATTTAGATAAATTCAATCCTGATTATTTTGATTACATCGTCATTGATGAAACACACAGGGCTAGTGCGAATAGTTACCAAAAAATAATGAATCATTTCAAACCCAAATTTCTGTTGGGAATGACCGCAACACCGGAGAGAACGGATGGCTTGGATATTTTTGCATTATTCGATTACAACATTGCATCTGAAATACGATTGCATGATGCCTTAGCGAACGACATGCTAGTACCCTTTCATTATTATGGGATTTCAGACATCGTTGTAGATGGAAAATCCTTAGACGAAAGTGCAACGGTAAATGAATTGAACCGAATTGATAGGGTCAATCATATTATACAAAACATCAACTTGTTTGGGACGGATGATGGTGTAAAAAGAGGATTAATATTTTGTTCAAGGCAAGAAGAATGTATTTTTCTTTCACATGAGTTCAATATGAGAGGACTTCGTACTATCGCTTTAACGGGTAATTCTTCGGAGGATGAACGCTCTAGAGCAATTGATCTATTGGAAACAGATGATTTAGAAATTAAGTTAGACTACATTTTTACAGTTGATATTTTCAATGAAGGGATTGATATACCTCGAGTAAATCAAATTGTGATGTTAAGACCTACGCAATCAGCTATTGTTTTCGTGCAGCAATTAGGAAGAGGTTTGCGAAAAAGGGAAGGTAAATCATATGTTACGGTAATTGATTTTATAGGAAATTATCAAAATAACTTTTTAGTTCCTATTGCACTATTTGGAGATAAAACCTATATAAAGGATAATCTTAGAAAACTAGTTCACAGGCCAGAAAAATCGATTATTGGTGCATCCACCATTTATTTCGATCGAATTGTAAAAGAGAAAATATTTCACTCGATTGATACTGGAAAACTTCAAGAAAAAAGGAGACTTGTTGAGGACTACAAAATTCTTAAAGGAAAAATTGGTCGCGTTCCAACAATGATTGACTTTTTAGAACATGGAGAACGTGATCCATTCCAATACATAGTTCATTATAATTCTTACTATGCATTTTTGTTGGGATTGAATGAATCAATTTCTCCAATTAGTGAGTTTGAGGATCAGTTGATTGCCTTTCTATCAAAAGAGATATTAAATCCAGTTCGATTTTTGGAAATTCATTTGATGACAACCATTTTGAACCGAGGTCAAATATTGATGGAGGAATATCAAGAACTTTATTTAAAAGAAACGTCTATTTCTCTTGAAAAAGAAACCTTGAATCACGCATTACATGTGATGAATGGTCTGTTTCATACGATTTCGGTAAAAAAAGAAATGGTGAAAATAGGTAGTCATCGGAACTACGAAATCGTATTAATTGAAAATGATGTACTTAAAATAGGCCGATCATTATCTGATTTAATCGAAAAATCGGACATCAAATCTTACTTATTAGATCTGTGTGAATATTCTTTTAGAACCATGAGTTCGAGTGGTCCAGAGTTTGCGAACAATGATTTTAGTTTAAATAATCGCTATTCTCGAAAAGATGTCTTTAGAATTCTTCAATGGGAAGTTAATCCAGTTGCCCAAAATGTAGGCGGATATATGGTTCGGAAAAACAAAGCAGATTGTGCAATTTTCGTCAATTATCATAAGGACGAGGATATTTCTGCATCCACAAAATACCATGATCGATTTATCTCGAGAAATGAATTTATTTGGATGTCCAAAAGTAAAAGAAAGTTAAATTCTCCCGATGTCCATTCGATTTTATCTCAAAAAGAACATGGAATGCGTTTACCATTGTTTGTCAAGAAAAACAATTCAGAAGGTGTCGAGTTTTACTATTTGGGGAATTCAAAAGTTCTAAAAGAAACAGCAGTAGAAATTTCAATGCCGGATGATTCTGGTAAATCCGTTTCAGTTGTAGAAATGAATTTTATTCTAGAAAATCCAGTAGAAAAATCACTGTATGACTATTTGGTGAATTCGGATTAACAATTCCAACTCTCCATCCCACGAGAATCAATAAAGAATCCGTTCAATGAGGTGAATTTATCAAGTAGGTTTGAGAAATCATTTATAGCTGAAGTTCCGGTTAATGAAATTTGACAATGCGCTTGGAAAGTTTGGGATAACTTCGGTTCATTTTTATAGGATTCCCAAATGCCAAAAATCCGCTCTTTAGCAAGTTGTATTTGATTGATAGACAGAATTTTGTCACTTTTATTTCCATTAACTTTTGAGAGGCAAGGAAGTAAATTCCAGTAATCGTTGTTAAACATAACAGAGAAAGGAATCGCATGATCGATTGCTAATTCTGAAACCTCTTTAATTTGTTTTCCAGACCAAGCGCAAAACACAGGGATTCCAAGCCGGATTCT
>CANHMH010000202.1 GCA_947461635.1 Flavobacteriales bacterium
ATCAACTCCACCGACAAATTCCGCATTCTGATCCGGAGTAAAATAAATTACTGTGTCCTTTAATTGATTAGACACTTGTGCAAACGACAAGGTAGAAGTCAAACATAAAATTAATATCAACAAGCTTTTTATCATGACTAATCTTTCATTTCATGCAACCATTATCACATGGGATTCTTTTCTACCACTGCACACATAGGTACAAATGTTCGTGATGATAACGTGACTATTTTGGAATACTAACAATGCACAACTAAATAACACCTTGAAAAAAAGATGTTTGTTCGCCCACTTGAACGATTAATCCACATCGAAAACAATTGGCAAACGAACATAGGTTCGAACAGCTTTTCCGTCACTCGAAGCTGGTTTCCATTTCGGCATGTTTTTTACCACACGGATCGCATCTTGATTACACGGTTCACACTTTGGTAATTTTGTTTCCAATTTCACATGTGTAATGCTACCATCCTTTTCAATGATAAAACGAACAATGAGCCTTCCTCCTTCTAAACGTTCCTCCTTCGCTACCGATCTTTTATTCTTAGGGTTTCCAATGAAGGATAGATTAGTTGCAAGGTAATTCACTAATCCATCAAATCCACCAACGTATTCTGCATCAATTTCAGGTGTCGTAACAATCGCTGTATCGATTTTTGACTCCGTCACTTGGGCATAGGACAAAGAACTTAGAACCAAGGATAAAAAAAGGAAGAGTGTGTTTTTTAGCATGGAACAAATTTATTAATTTTTTTTCTTGAGTGTTGCTTCTCGCTGTTTGATTAACTTTGCATCCATGCACGGAATCGTTTTAAAATCAACGGGTAAATGGTATCAAGTCTTATTGGAGGACCAACAAGTCGTGCAAGCCAGTATCCGTGGGAAACTACGCATTGAAGGACTCAAAACAACGAATCCAATTGCGGCAGGTGACCGAGTAATTTTGGACGAGAAATCGGACTTCATTGAAGGACGCGAGGAATACTATACGATTCGTTCGATTGAAGACCGACACAATTACATCGTTCGAAAGTCTACCAATCTGAGCAAACAAATGCAGATATTGGCAGCAAATATTGACCGTGCTTACTTGGTGGTGACCTTAAAATCTCCGGTTACACAGGTGGCCTTCATTGATCGCTTTCTAGTGGCCGCTGAATCTTTCCGCATTCCAACTACCTTGTTATTCAACAAAGTAGATTTATTTACAGACGAAGAAAACGCACAATTTCATTACTTGAAATCCGTTTACGAAAAAGCAGGATATCCCTGCTACCCTATCTCCGCACGTGAAGAGTCCACAGTGGATTTTTTACGCGAAGAAATCGATGGACATCAAGTCATGATCTCCGGAAATTCTGGTGTTGGAAAAACAACCTTGGTGAATTCGTTAGATGCAAGCTTAGACCTTCGAACCGGTGAAATCTCTAAGGCGCACGAACAAGGAAAACACACCACAACGTTTGCAGAAATGCATCCACTAGCAACTGGTGGATTCATCATCGATACGCCAGGAATTCGTGCATTTGGGATTGTCGACCTTGAAAAAGAACATTACGCACATTATTTCCCTGAAATGCGGGAATTATTAGGGGAATGTCGTTTCAATAATTGTCAGCACATCAATGAACCGCATTGTGCCGTGAAGGACGCCGTAGAGAACGACGAAATTGCCGCGCATCGTTATCACACGTATTTGCAATTGATGCACGAAGACGCGAACGACCCACACCGCAGAAGCGATTATTAATGAGAGTTGTACTTCAACGTGTTTCCGAAGCAGCCGTAAAAATCTCCGGTGAATGTGTGGGTGAAATCCAACATGGATTCTGCATTTTACTGGGCATTGAAACGGAAGACGATACAAGTGACGCCGATTACCTCATCCAAAAAGTGAGTCAAATGCGCGTTTTTTCAGATGTTGAGGGTAAAATGAATCTAAACATTCAAGAAGTGGATGGATCCGTACTCGTAGTTAGTCAGTTTACCTTACACGCTTCCACTAAAAAAGGCAATCGTCCAAGTTTCATTCGCGCTGCGCGTCCCGAGCAAGCCATTCCACTTTATGAATACTTTCTTCAGCAACTTCAAACGTTGTTACCGGGTAAAATCGCTAGCGGAAAATTCGGTGCAGATATGAAAGTCTCACTCATCAATGATGGACCCGTGACAATTATCATGGATTCGAAGGAGCGTTTGTAAATTCCCGATTTATACGTATATTTGAATACATCATTTATACGTATGAATACAAAACTCACCCTTTCCATTGAAGAAGAAATCATCATCAAAGCAAAAGCTTTTGCCAAAGAGAATGGGAAAAGTTTATCGCAATTAATCGAAAATTATTTAAGCGTTTTGGTTAATCATTCTGCTCAAATCGTTGAAGAACCTTCGGTGCTTTATGGCTTAAAAGGCTCGTTTAAGGATAATGATTTGGTTGATTATAAAGAGAAACTGAACGACGCGCTTTCTAAAAAATATTTAAACGAATGAAAAATATTCTTTTAGATACGGATGTCATTTTAGACTTTCTACTCGATCGTAAACCATTTTCAGATGACACATTACACATCTTATTGAAATGTGAAAAAAAAGAGATGAACGCTTTTGTGACACCAGTAATCGTCGCAAACACCTATTATTTACTGCGACAAAAAGCATCACACAGCTATGTGATTGATCAATTAAAAATTCTATTGAAAATTATTTCTGTTTTATCCATGGATCAAAAACAAGTGCTCGCAGCATTAGACTCTAAATTCACGGATTTCGAGGATGCTTTGCAATATTTCAGTGCCTTACAACATACTAGAATCGAGGCTATTTTAACGCGAAATGGCAAGGACTTTAAACATTCAGAATTACCGGTTTTTACACCAAAAGAATTTTTAGCAAGCTTCCCCCGCCAATAACAAATGCTCCTTCAATGATGCCAGTGCATGATCGATGATGAGCGAATAAAAGTCCGTGCTATCATGATTCAATTGAACTTTTTGTAAGGCAGCAAAATAAGCCAAACGATTTTCGTGGTTTCCTTTTAAGTTGGCAATGGTGTACCCATTTTGCAATAAGATAAAATTCATGACCAACCGCGATGTACGACCATTTCCGTCGATGAATGGATGAATTGTAACCAAGCGCTCATGCATTTCTGCAGCTAATAAAACGGGATGCAAACGCTTTCGGTTTTGCTCGTAGTAGATGAAATAATCCTCCATGAGTTTATCTAACATATAGGGCGCTGGTGGAATGTGCTCACTCCCAGAAATCATGACTTGTATGTTTCGGTATTTTCCGGCGTTTCGCTCGTCAATTCCTTTTAAAACGAGGTGATGAATTTGCTTAAGACGGGACTCATTGAAGGGAACTTCATTGC
>CANHMH010000203.1 GCA_947461635.1 Flavobacteriales bacterium
ATCTGTTGGAGGTGTGAATTCAAATGAAGGTTCAGGAGCGATTTCTGTTCGTGGTTCACGTTCTGATGGTACGTATTACTATATCGATGGTATTAAAGTTCGTGGTTCTGCCAATATCCCAAAATCAGCTTTAGAGGAAGTTGCCGTGATTACCGGTGGGGTTCCAGCTAACTACGGTGATGTTACAGGTGGTATCATCTCCATTACAACACGTGGTCCTTCCGCTGTTTATTTTGGTTCAATCGAAGGAGTATCATCTGGTATCTACTTCAAAGGTGCTGACCCAGATGGATACGATGGAAAAGTATTTGGATTGGATAAATATGGATATAACCTTGTGGAAGGAATGCTGTCTGGTCCACTTTGGATGCAACGTGATTCAACGGGTAAGAAAACAAAACCGAAATTAGGATTCTTGGTTTCTGCCAACTTAACAGACCAGCTAGATAGCCGTCCACTTGCAGGTGGAAGCTACCGCATTAAAAAAGATGTTCGCGACGAATTATTAGCGAACCCATTAAGACCAAACTCTACAGGTTTCGGTACATTCCACAACGCTTTGTTCTTGCGTGAAAGTGATTTCGAAAAAACAGCATGGAGAATGAACGCGAGAAATACTGTTTATTCTGGTCAAGCGAAAATTGATGTGAATACAGGGCCATCTGTGAATCTTCAATTTGGTGCATCCATGAATTACAGTAATGGAAATAGCTATTCTTACGGAGGTTCTTTGTTGAATTTTGCAAATTTCGGATACAGTAAGTCCTACGATTATCGTGTATTCGGTCGTCTAACACAACGTTTTAATAACGAACGTGAAGGAAGTAGTTCAAAAATCAAATCCGCACTTTACAGTTTGATGGTTGATTACTCTAAATCGTTTAGTGAGTCTTACGATCCAAAACATCAGTTTAATTTGTTCAATTATGGATACGTAGGTAAGTTTGTCACAACACGTAGACCGTCATACACATTCAACGATGCCACTCAAATGTATGTACATGATGGCTTCAAAGATGTACAAGTTGATTTTACTCCTTCTCAAACGAATGCTGCTTTAGCTGCAATTACTACACAGTACTTTGATATTTACGATGGAGCTCCTTTTGGTCATTACGAGAACTTAACTCAAATTAATCAAGGAAATGCTCTTCGTAATGGTGACTCACCTCAAAGTGTCTATGGAATTTGGAGTAACATCGGTTCACCATACAATGGATTCGGAAGATTTGAAAATGATCAATTCCGTGTAACAGGTGCTGGATCTGTTATCATTGGTGATCACAGTATCTCTTTAGGATTTGAATACGAACAACGCGTTGACCGTGGATGGTCAAGTGGTGACTATGGTCCGACTGGAATTTGGAATATTGCACGTTTGTTGACTAACTTCCATATCAAAGAATTAGATTTAAATAGTGGTGTTGTTTCCGATTCGGGTTCATTTAAAGCAATCACATACGACCGTTTAAATTCTGGATATGCACATACAAGTGGTACAGGAGAATTCGGTGGGCAATTAAATAATGATAATCAGTCATTCTTCGATTTTAACTTACGAAACAAACTTGGACTAAACGCTTCTGGTGATGACTTTATTGACATCGACCAATATGATCCAAATTTATTCCAATACGACATGTTCTCTCCGGATGAGTTGTTGAACAGTGGAAATTCTTATGTATCGTATTACGGGTTTGATCATACAGGTCAAAAAGTGAAAGGCAACACAGATATCAACAAGTACTTTAATGAGTACGATCAAAACAATAACTACAAAAGATTTGTAGGGGCATTCCAACCGATTTACATGGCCGGATACATCATGGATAAATTTGCGTTCAATGATATCGTTTTCAACGTAGGTGTTCGTGTTGACGTATTTGATGCAAATCAACCGGTCTTGAAAGATCAGTATTTGTTCTATAATGCTAAAACAGTAAAAGAAGTTCGTGCCTTGAAAGAAAGCGACCCAAACCAATACGCTTGGGTTAACTTACCTGCGGGAATGGCCGATGACAACATCGTATATGTTAATGATGTGCAGAATCCAACAGAAATCAAAGGATTCAGAACTGGTATGACTTGGTACAACTCTGTTGGAACTCCAATTGAAGATCCTAAATTAGTGGAAGGTCCAAATGGTATTGCACCATGGTTGCAAGATCCTTCTTTAGAAACACCAACTGCAGATGCGTTTACAGATTATAAAGCCCAAGTGAATGTAATGCCTCGTGTAGCGTTCTCTTTCCCTATTTCAGAGGAAGCATCTTTCTTTGCTCACTATGACATCTTGACAAAACGTCCAACTTCAGGTTATCGTTTTGATCCATACGAATACCAATACATTCAGTCGAGAAATGCAGTAATCAACAACTCTAATTTGAAACCAGAAAAAACGGTTGATTACGAGTTAGGATTCCAACAAGTTTTAACACGCACCTCCTCCGTTAAGATTTCTGCGTTCTACAGAGAGCAACGTAACAATGTACAGTTGGTAAACATTTTCCAAGCTTACCCAGCGACATATAAGACTTACGGAAACAGAGATTTTGGAACAGTAAAAGGTATGACGATTTCTTACGATTTAAGACAGACAGGAAACATCCGTATGACGGCAAATTATACGTTGCAGTTCGCAGATGGAACAGGTTCAGATGCGACATCCATGGGTGCGCTTGTGAATGCTGGACTTCCTAACTTAAGAAATATTTTCCCTTACAGTTATGACCAACGTCATGCATTCGCAGTAACATTTGATTACCGTTACGGGGAAGGTAAAGACTACAACGGACCAATTATTGGAAAATCTAAAATTTTAGAGAATACAGGTTTGAATATTTTCTCTAATTTCTATTCAGGAAATCCTTACTCTTCTCAAACATTTATTACGGATGAAGGTATTGGTAATCTTAATGCAGGTATTAACGGTACTTTAAATGGTTCAAGATTGCCTTGGTCTTACCGTTTAGATATGCAATTAGACAAAACAATTAATATTCAATACGGAAACAAAGACAACAAGAAAAAAGTAGCATTCTTGAATGTGTATGTTCGTGTGACGAATATGTTTAATCAGTTCAACCGTTTGAATGTATACCGTGCAACAGGAAACTGGGATGATGATGGGTACTTGGCAGCAGCATCAAGTCAAACATCTATTCAAAACCAAACTGATGAGCAATCTTTCCGTGACTATTACATGATGAAGATTCAAAATCCATTTAATATTAGTTCTCCAAGAACAATTCGTTTAGGAGTTAAATTTGATTTTTAA
>CANHMH010000204.1 GCA_947461635.1 Flavobacteriales bacterium
ATGAAAGAAGAATGTGATGAACCGTTTTGATGAAGTATTATCAAGCGGGAAATTAAAAAAAATAAGTAGATGAATGCACAGAATGGAATGATCTTGTCGATACTTTGTATGATGCTTGTTGCTTCTTGTAAAGAACAGGAGGGAGGCCACACAACGAACAATCAGGAAATGAATCAGGAAATGAATCAGGAAGAAGTTGCAGCTCCATCCATGCCATTCGAATGGACCCCTTATGTTGTCGGACAAGAAAAGTTGGCCAGTGATTGTGGTTCTTTTGATTCCTTGGTTACCTACACTATGGGGAAAAATCCCCCAGAAGTGATTTGCAAGAAAAAATGCATTTTGTGGAAAGGGACTAAACCATTCCTCGTGTTTGACTTCGATGAAGTTTCCTTTCAAAAAGACTCGGCGATCGATTTTTATTGCATGCGGAAACGTAGTTTATTACGACAACGCATCCAACTTTTAGGTCCATATTCAAGAAGCTTTTGCGTGGAAAAAAAGATGTTTCTATTGTCCGGTCAGGCCTTTCAAGGATATGAGATTACTGATTTCATCCTTCAACCCAAGATGAATGCGGTGAAAGTTCAGGTGTACTTTGCGAACATGAATTCTTATTTTGACACACTTGTTAACTTTGATCGTTTACTTAAAAAATAGCGCATGAAAATATACCTATTTCCCCTTGTGTTTTTCACATCCCTGTTCTGTTCTTTTGTGGACATAAAACAAGATTCCTCTACAAAATTTGATCATGAGTGGACCACCAAGCCCCGCTGGATTTGCAATCCTGCGGAAATTCCAACGAAAAACAAAAGCTTCTCAACTTCCGAACTTCATCTAAAAAATCCAATAGTTTTTCTAACTTTATAACACGAATCGAATTTTGGAGGGAAGGTCCGCTCATCGACAAATTTTTGTGTTAAAAAAGATTTCTTACGTTAAAAGTTGACTAAAAAAGCCGAAAAACTATGCGTGAAGTATCCATTAAATTCACCATTCTTTTAACGTTCATTTTCGTTTGTGCACTGTTTTCATGTGAACGCAGATCGCTTGGATCGGAACATACAGTCAAACAGACAAAGGCTTTAAAACACGAAGTTTCAATATTGTCAGATAGCGTCATGATGAAGCTGGAAAGGTTTAAAGATTTAACGAGTTTACGGGTGAGAATAGAATGGGATCCAAATTACGAGATGACAACGATACAAATACTCACAAAGGAAAATGTGCAGTTGTTTTCCTATCATGTGTTTAATACAAATAGCTCAACAAAGAAGAAAGAACGTTTCTTTTCCCATGCAAAGAGTTTCTCTTGCACAATTAATGGCAAGGCAGATAAGGTATTTATTTATGATGGATTTGAATTTTATCCCGGATGTGGTATCATTGGTCAAATCATGAATGATCCGATTATGGATGAAAATATTCATTTGTTTTACCGTTTGTTTCATGTAAGTTAGTCGCAAAGTCCCGTTTTATCTGCAATCCTGCGAAAATTTCATCTCTCAAACAATACATCCATTGTGTTCAACAAACTATCTCATTGAATTGCCTAAAATAGTTAGCAGTAAAACCTTAGATATTTTTGAAATCCTTAATTTAGAACAATGAAAAAATTACTTTTAAGCTCCGGACTTGTCTTTTTGACCTCGATTGTTTTCCGCATCTTTCATTTACCAACCAGCTCCTTACTAGCTCTGTTGGCGATTTTACTTGTTTTCATTTTTGCAGTCATTCATAGTTTTAATAAGGAAAAAGTGTGGGGAATCAACCTTTTCGCAACGTGGCTCATTTTCTTGTGGTCTTATTATTTGTTTACCAGGTACCTTTTCTGGAGGACAGGTCCAGTTATTTTAGGATTTAATCCTTTGTTTTTACTTTCCTTCATTGGAACCATCATTTATGTGGTGCAGTCCTATGCGAAAAAGGAACTTTCCAAAATCGTTGTCGGACTGAGTATCCTTGGACTCAGCATCTGTTTTGTTCCGGCGCATGTCATTTCGTACTTTTTCAATCTGAATGAATGGGTGAACAAAGAAAACAACAAGATAAATTTTAAATCCTGGGACGAATACAGTTGGTTTTTATACATTCATGGGGAAAAAGAACGCGCATTGGATGCGAATCACAAAGCCATGGCAGCCTGGAACTACCGCAACAAAGTGAATCCTTCTTCTTCATCTTATTTTCAGAAGATGCCTGCAATCATCATGGAACACGAAAATGGAATCATGAACGGCACCTGGACTGATTCTTATCTAATCTACGATGAATTATAATGAATAAAATCGTTGAGCTATACTATTGGTTAAGAATCTTCCTATCTCCATTCATTTTATTGAATGCCCTAGGAATTTACATCTACTGGTCCAAAGAGAATCTTTGGTGGCTGTCCATTCTTTTGGGCCTTCTTGGATGTGGACTCGGTTTGTATTTTGCTGAAAGAATCAGGAAACGAAAAGGAACTTCACAGTTTATGTCGGAAATTTACCATACGGATGATGTGAAGACGTATGAGGAGATTGTACAAAGCGATCGTACTAACAACTAATTAAACCCATTACAATGGCCTACATTTTATTAGGTGGATTAACACTTTTGTTCATTCTTTTTGCCTTTATTCATTTGGCGAAGGATTCCATGCATTGGGTTATAAAAATCTTGTGGACCTTGTTTTTTGCGGCATATACCTTGTTTTGGGCCTTGTTTCTCCTTGAATATTCGGACGCGCATGAATACTGGCGAAAAATCGATACCTCATCCTTTTATTCACCCTTATCTTCTCGTAATTCATTGACATTTTGGGTGTATCAGGTGTTCAGCATCATTGGTGTGATCAAACTTTGGAGTAGGGGACGCCAACAAGCGCCTTTATTGGTTGTGATTTTTGCGGTTTTTGTCCTTTGTGGACTTTTCTTCAATTCGGCATTAATCGTCCAGTTAAGTACGTGTTGGGACGGTATTTCTGGTTCACATCAAACGGGTTTACTACTTGGACCCATTAGCCATGTCCTGATTTCCTTGTTGGTTCTTTTGAATCTCATCAAACGTGAAGTTGAGCTAGCGAATACACGTTCTTTTCAGCATCAAACTCTTCAAATGCTCAATGAGAAAATCAAGGCTTCGCAGCATTTAGGACTATGGATTGTGATACTTTTTCTGCCGTTCTTCATCCTCACAACGCTTGTACTCATCTTGTTTGGACAAGAATTCGATTCCTTTGCAAAAGTATTTACGGAAACAACAACTTGGCATTTTTC
>CANHMH010000205.1 GCA_947461635.1 Flavobacteriales bacterium
CAAATAAATGGCGTTATTTACGTGTCCAAGGATGTCTAAATCTGTTAATCGAACATAAATGCGTGCTGGAGAAATCATTTGTCGAGTTTTTGGTATTCGGAGTTGTTGCTGATGAATTCAGGAACGATGTATTTCATTTGAGTAACAATTGCGGTGTTATCCTGATGAATACACAGGTCCACAAGGGTTTGAATATTTTTCATTTGTTCATCCGATTCGGTACGCGTTTTTGCGATGAGTATTTTTTGATGATGGGTTGGAATCGTGTTTTCTTCGTTGGCTAGTAATTCTTCATATAATTTTTCACCCGGACGCAGGCCAGTAAACTTTAGTTCGATATCCTTTCCGATTTCTAATCCAGATAATAAAATCATCTTTTTAGCAAGGTCGGCAATTTTAACAGATTGCCCCATTTCAAATACGAATATCTCACCGCCACGTCCCATTGTTGCGGCTTCGAGAACGAGTTGACAAGCTTCAGGGATGGTCATGAAGTAACGTGTAATTCGCTCGTCTGTAACTGTCACAGGCCCACCATTTTCAATTTGTTTTTGAAACAGGGGAATCACTGATCCATTCGAACCTAAAACATTTCCAAAGCGTGTGGTGATAAATTGTGTAATGTGTTGCTCATTTAATTTTTGAACATACATTTCCGCAATGCGTTTTGATGCACCCATAACATTGGTTGGATTCACAGCCTTATCGGTAGAAATCATGATGAATTTCTTTGCGCCAAAGGCTAATGATAAGTCGGCCAGTATTTTTGTTCCCTTTACATTCGTTTGAACGGCTTCAGCAGGATTCAATTCCATCATTGGAACATGTTTATAAGCTGCTGCGTGAAAAACGATGTCCGGTTTGAATGTTTGAAACAGCTTTTGCATGCGTTCTTGGTTGCAAATATCCCCAATAACCACTTCAAATGTCAAGTCTGAAAAATGTTGATTTAATTCAAATTGCAAATCATATAGCGGTGATTCAGCTTGGTCTAGAAGAATGACGTTCTTTGGGTTGAACTGTGCGATTTGTTGCACAAGTCCGCTTCCGATCGATCCAGCAGCTCCACTAACCAAAATCGTAGAAGTTGACATCTCCGTGGAAAGCTGGTTGTTTTTTAAATCAATAATTTCTCTTCCCAATAGATCTTCGATTCTGATTTTTTTCAATTGTCTTGAACTGAACACACCGTTTATCCAACTTTTGGGATTGGGAACCTTTTGAATGGTCAATTTCAACGTCATTGCCTCGTCAATGACCTTTTGCATTTTTTCAACGTCCGGAACCTGTATGGCTACAATTAAGGTCTTTGCTTGAAGCTCCTTTTGCAGCTTAGATAGTTGACGCGTACTATACACACGGATACCTTCAATGCGTGTACCTTGAAGTTTTTCATTGTCGTCAATAAACGCTGCAGCAATTTGGTTATTTCTTGTATCCTTTTCTAAGGTTCTTTTGGTAATTAAACCGGAAACTCCAGCGCCATAAATAATCACGGACTCTTGAATGCCAGTGTCCTTAATGGATTCTAAATACAGTAATTTGATGATAAATCTTCCTCCAACGACAAAGAAAACACTTGCAAGGAATTCCATAATGAGCACCGACATAGGGAAGAGAAAGAATCCATCCATGTGATGATACCGAACGAGTCCACCCAGTAAAAAGATGATGGTACAGCTCAATTCAGCGAGAAATATCCGTTTTAAATCCTCTGTAGAAGTATATCTAACCAAACCTTTTTGAATCTGGAAAGCGTAGAAAACGAGTAGTTTAACTAAGATAAAAAACCAAAGGGATCTTGAGAGAATTTCCCATTCTGATTGAATCAAAGAAAAATCCGCTTTGAGATCAAAGCGGATTAAATAAGCAAAAGCAAGGGCACTCAGATGAATGATTAAGTCGAGAAGTACGACTACCCATCTGGGTGTATTTTGTTTTAATTTAAGCACACGTAAAGATAGGTATTCTTATGAATTACTCAGATCGAACTAAAGTAACATTTCCATGTTTCATGATTTCATTTCCTCCGTTGGATACTGCTTTAGCAATGTAAAAGTATACACCTTCTAGCACATCGTCACCTGATTCATCTTTACCATCCCACATAAATGCTGGATTGTCGTATTCTCTAATCACTTGTCCCCAACGGTTAAGAATCGTACAATTGAAGGTTTTAATACCACCAAAGAAGAGTAATTGGAAATAATCATTGCTACCATCATTGTTCGGAGTAAATACGTTTGGAACTTCGATATCACAGAAATAGAATTCGATTGTTGCTGTATCGATGGAAACACCACACATGTTAGATGCTGTTACGATGTAATTACCAGTCTCTGTCACGCTAATCGCTGAAGTTGAAGCTCCTGTCGACCAAAGGTAATTCACGTTTTGTGGTTGAACCAAAGCCGCTAAAACTTGCGTTTCACCTATACAAAGTGTCGTGTCAAGTATATTCGTGAACGGATCTGCAACGAATGTCAATTGGAATGTTTCCGTAAAGCTACATACACTGTCCGTCATTGTAATGGAATAAATTCCAGCAGTGTCCGCAACAATTGTTGGGTTTTGTCCAGCTGGATTAGAGAAATTCACTAATGGTGAATTTGCTGTCCAATTGCTACCTGTGTAAGATAGAACTCCATTGATTTGAAGTGTTAGGTTACATAAAACCGTGTCTTGAAGTGGTGCAATCGGAGCTGGAATGGAATCAACAGTAACAATCACGCTGTCCACACAACCGATTTGGTCAATCACCATCAATGAGTAATTTCCACTTTGAAGTCCAGTAAAGGTTCCACTTAAATTATTAGAGACTAATAATGGTCCTTGATACAAGATAAATTGATAAGGTGTAATTCCAAGTGTAGCTGAAGAAGTAATTCCTCCGTCCGAAAGACTACAAAACTCCAACGTAGAACTAAAGTTATCGATGTCTGGATTCGTGGAAGGGAAAATCTCGATTGATTCTGTATCGAAACAGCCATTTTGATCTTCTACATAAATCGGATATACGCCAGGAGCTAAATTGATGAAGTTGATTGCTGCTGAAAACGTGGTGCCATTGTCTATACTGTATTGAAAGATTGGCGTTCCACCCGCAACATCAAAATCAATGGTGCCATTATCCAATCCACAGGTCGTGGTTACGGATGTTAAATTGGTGATTTGAAGTGAATCAACTCCATCGAGAACAGCGATCATCGTGTCCGAACAGTTGTTTTGATCCACCATGATTACGGTGTAAGATGCC
>CANHMH010000206.1 GCA_947461635.1 Flavobacteriales bacterium
GATTTTGGCTATTGGTGGACAAGTTCACAAGGTACTGCAAATCCAAGCTTTGCATATAATGTTAAGATGTCTTACGCAGACGAGGTCGTTCTTCAATACGAAAGTAACCAACGCGGAGGATTTGCCATTCGTTGTTTAAAGAATGCAAACGTAGAAACCATAGAATTAAGAGATGACTTAGGGTTTAAACTATATCCGAATCCAGCAAATTCAGAGGTGACTATCTCAACGACATCTTCTTCCTTCGAGAGAGCGAAAATTAATCTATATAATGCAACAGGGGCACTTATTCTTTCTGAGGTAATGATTGGTAATAGCAGCACACTAAATGTGTCTACATTGCCATCAGGATATTACGCTATCGTGATAGAGCATGCAACTCAACTTCAACGGATGAAATTAATTATTGTGAATTAATTTACCCTATTTAATCTCGAATAGAGATAGGTTTTAATACTTCAGAGTTAGATTTGTGTTTAGGTACATTTGAGCTGTTGGACCTATAAAGCACCAAAATCATTCGTCATTTATGCTATCTTTAGTCAATGAAACGAAGTGATTTTATCTTAAAATCTTGTTTGCTCACGGCGGGTAGTATCCTGGTTCCGTCCACGATATTAAATTCATGCCGCAAAGATTCTTTTTTTGATCAGGAAGAATTTAAGGGTTCGGTACTCATTATCGGAGCAGGGGCAGCGGGTTTATACGCTGGATATTTGTTGCGTTCAAAAGGAATTTCTTTTCAGATTTTAGAGGCGAGTGATCGGATCGGTGGTCGTTTGGGGAAACTATCAGGTTTCGCAGATTACGATGTAGATACCGGTGCGCAATGGTTACATGGAACGAATAATATTTTAGGGGATTTAATACTTCAAACGAAAACAAAAATCACGATAGATGATTCATCGATGAGTTATTGGTTTGAAAATAATATGGTTACTGAATTACCAAAAGACCCGTATATTTTCGAACATAAAAATCTTCCGGATATTTCCTTCAAAGATTACGCGCATCAGCAAGGACTAGATAACAGCTATGATCAAATCGTTGAGGCTATTGCAGGTGATCAAGGAGCGTCAGCTTCCCTTTTATCTGCCTATTGGAATAGCAAGGATGAGGAAAATTGGGTTTCAGGTGATGAAGATTTTAAATTCTCTGATACATTTTTCGATTTTATTCATCAGCAATTTGCTCAGACAATAGTGAATCAAATAAATTTGAATAAGCCCGTTGTATCAATCGATTATAGCGGAACTCAAATTCAAGTAACTGATCAAACTGGTGCTGAATATTTCTGTGATAAACTTATTGTGACCGTGCCCATTTCTATTTTGAAATTAAATGAGATTCAATTTAATCCTGCGTTACCGGCAACAAAAACAGACGCATTTGCTCGTTTTGGAATGGGTCCTGGGATGAAAGTGTTTTTGAAATTTAACGTGAAATTCTTCCCGGAGAATACTTATGGAGGATCTGTATGTGCTGCATACTTAGATGATTCGATAGGGAAAACCACAAATGATATCGTATTGATAGCCTTTGTTATGGGAGATCAAGCAGCAAATTTACATGCATTAGGGAACGATGCTGCTATTACAAATGCTTTGATTCAAGAATTAGACCTCATGTTTAACGGTCAAGCCTCCTTGTATTTTATGCAATCCTTTGTTCAAGATTATACGGACAAACCATTTATCAAAGGTGCTTATTCGTACAGTACCATTGGCATGGACAATGCACGTCAAATCGCCGCGGAGCCGATTGACAATAAAGTTTTCTTTGCGGGCGAAGCGATGAACATAAACGGTCATCATCAAACCGTTCATGGCGCAGTAGAGTCTGCGTATAAAGCAGTTCTTGATCTAATCACTTCAAGTTAAATTATGAAAAACGCCCTATTTTTTTCTTTTTTCTTTTTCCATGTGATGCATGCCCAAAAATTATCCTTGGATGTATCTTCCAAGTACATGTATGCAAAACAATGGGACCGTTCCATTCAACTGTACAATTTCAGCAGACCTTGGTTAATTGAAAAACAGCCGTTATTTATGCATGGGGTAAATGCTGGTTTTTCCTACGATGTTTCTTCCAAAAAAGAGTTTATTCACGGACTCTCAGTTGACTTTTCCTTTTTTAGAAGTGTTTCGGAAAATAAAAACATGGTGAATGCCATCAATTTGTACATCAGCAATATGGGTTATTTTGTTCGCAAGGACTTCCGTATTCTTCACTCGAATTGTTATACTGAAATAAGATTGGCCTTGACTGTAAGTGGGATTTTTCGTAGAATAAACCAAGAACCCATGCTAGTGGATGAAACGCAAACAAGGGCATTCGGAATAGGTTCTGATATACAAGTGAAGTTTGGATATGAACTACCATGTTTAGCGGGAATTAAAGGCTCCTTGTTTTTGGCAGTTTCTTATGCGCCATATGTATATTCCCCGTATAGTGAAAGTGTCTTAAACCAAACGATGGGCATTACAAACCATTATGGAACCGGAATAGTTGGTGCGCAAATTGGTTTTAGAAAAGTATTTTCTTAAAGTCGTTAACGGAACTTTAATCATTTCATAGCAGCCGTTCTTGCAACAAAAAACGGATTAAAGAGATTCGCTTTGTTATATCGAAGCGCTTCACCTGTTTCTGCGTGAACAACGGATCCGCCTAGCGCTTCTAAAATGGCTTGTCCCGCAGCGATGTCCCATTCCATGGTTGGAGCAAAACGCGGATAAATGTCAGCGGTTCCAAGGGCTAAATCGAAAAACTTAAGGGCAGATCCTTTTTGTAAGAATTCGATTTCCGAAGACATAGACTTTAGGGATTCAATGATTTCAAGTATCGAACCAGAATGGTGACTTCTGGAACCAATCATAACAATGGGAAAGTTGTGTTTTTCAGGAATGGAAAGTTTTTTCCAAGTGGAAAAATCATGTGCATCGTCGAATGAAAAAATGTAGACACCGGTTTCTTCGGATCCTATGAGTATTTCTCGTCGCACGGGTGAAGCAATGAGTCCGAAGTGGGCTTGGCCATCTTTAAGCAATGCGATATTCACGGCGAATTCTCCGTTTTTTTTGATGAATTCTTTTGTTCCATCGAGTGGATCTACACACCAGCATTCTGTCCATTGTGCACGTTCCTCGAAGGACATTTTTTCCGTTTCTTCGCCAGTAATGGGAATTTGGAAAGGACTTAAGTACTGACCAATTATGTCGGAGGAAGCAAGATCTGCTTGTGTTA
>CANHMH010000207.1 GCA_947461635.1 Flavobacteriales bacterium
ACGAAGAATGATATCAAAGCGAATGAAAACGATTTTTTCGGAATGATTTCAAGCATGATGACCACGCCAACAAATTATGCATTGCCCTGCCAAGAAGGAATCATCATTGAGCCAAAAACAGAAGTTGGAACCTTTGACTTCAAAGATGTGCAGCAGGCAATTAATGACGGTTATCAAGCAACACTCTTGAAATTGGACTCATTAGAACAATTTATTACGGTACGTGAAAATCCAGATTCGCTTGCACGCCGAAGAGCAGGATTCCGAGGGGGAGTGCTTCCGATTCAGGTTTCCTCTGTTAAAACAGCACCGATCAAAAAGAATGAATTCAAATACGCGAATAAATTTATCTTACCTAAACGAAGCCACCGCATTTTAGATGAGGAGGAATTAAAGGAGCGCTATTTCCGGTTGGCCTCAACACCTCAAATCGACTTTCTTTATCCAAATTTTGAGACGAAATCCGACGGGACACTTCAACTCAATTTGCATGTGAAAAAAGCAAAGGAATTCCGTGCAGATTTTGGAGGACTCATTTCGTCGAGAGCAGTTAATACAGGATACTTTAACTTAAGTTATCGCAGTATCGGTCGTGTCGCACACAAAGTGAACGCTGAATCGTATTTCGGTAAGTTTTATGGTTCACTCCGGACGAACTATGAATTAGTTTTTCCATCCGTTTTCCCCATTTCGGTCAATGGTTATTTCACCTTGAATCGTTGGGATTATTTCCGAAGTTTTGCTACGTTTTTTGAGGATGTCAAGCCTTCATTTCTGGTGCAAAATGAAGCGTATGGTGGTATCAAAGTGAAATTGCCACTCGGTAATAATGCACGTTGGACTTTTGACGCGCGTTATTTTAGTTTAGAGGACGATTATTATCAGTCAAATCAGTTCACAAATAAGGATACGGCTGATTACACACGTTTTTACGGCACAGCACTTTCTTTGGAATACACAAAGAACAGTTTGAATAAAAAACAATTTGCGACCGAAGGACATTTTTTCCAAGTCAAGTCAAGGTATGTCAACGGATTTGAACGCACAGTTCCAGGAACGACGTCCATTTTAAAGGATACGGTGGAAAAAGACCATCAATGGTTAAGTCTACAAGCGGAATTCCAATCTTTTTTCTTGAAAAACGGTCCATTTCATCTTGGTTTCCATGGGAAGACTGTGTTAAATAGTCAATCACTGTTCGCGAATTATACAGCGAGTCTATTATCGATGCCGGCATTCAACTTAATTCCAGACATGGAGACTTTTTTCTTGCCTGAGTACCGTGCAACGCAATACTTTTCACTTGGAACAAATTTGATTTTTGAGTTGGCGAATAAACTGGATTTGCGTTTAGATGTTTATTATTTTCAACCCATCGTTCAGTTGCAGCAAAATCAAGATGGAACCATTCAGTATGGCAAGCCATTACAAGTGCATTCGATGGTAGCGTCAAGTTCCATTTTATATGAAACTCCTATCGGTCCTGTCAGAGCTACCTTAAATTATTTTCCAGCACAAGAAAGTCCATTGTTTTTCCAACTCAGCTTTGGCTACATTTTGTTTAACGAACGCGCCGTTCGTTAGAAACGTCGTTGCGATTAGATAAGTCCTCGAGAGCGAAGGAATTCGTCTAAGCTTTCAATGTCGCCATACAATACTTCACGGGCTTTACTTCCTTGGAATGCCCCGATGATTCCCATGCCTTCTAATTGATCGACAATTCGACCAGCGCGGTTGTATCCAAGTTTCAGCTTGCGCTGCAATAAGCTCGCAGAACCTTGTTGATTGATCACCACAATGCGTGCAGAGTCTACGAACATTGGGTCAATTTCATTCATGTCCATTTCGCCTCCTGATTCACTGCCTTCTGGCGTGTATTCTGGAAGAATGAGTGCTTCGGGATAAGCGCGTTGGTCCCCAATGAAGCTACAAATTTCTTCGACTTCAGGAGTGTCAACGAATCCACAGTGTCAACGCTTGATGTCTGATCCTGTCGAAATCAACATGTCTCCTCGTCCGATCAATTGATCTGCTCCAGATGCATCCAAGATTGTTCTCGAGTCAATTTTCGAGAGAACACGGAAGGCAATGCGGGCAGGGAAGTTGGCTTTGATCATACCCGTTATGACATTCACGGAAGGACGTTGTGTGGCAACAATCAAGTGAATTCCAATCGCACGTGCAAGTTGAGCGATACGCGCAATCGGATGTTCTACTTCTTTTCCAGCCGTCATGATTAGATCGGCGAACTCATCAATCAACACAACAATATACGGTAAATAACGGTGTCCTTTTTCTGGATTTAATCGTCGAGCAATGAATTTAGCGTTGTATTCTTTAATTGTTCGAACGCCTGCAACTTTGAGTAATTCATAGCGCTCATCCATTTCGATACACAAGGAATTTAAGGTGTTTACCACTTTGGATGTGTCGGTGATAATCGCATCCTCTTCTCCCGGTAATTTCGCTAAAAAGTGGCGTTCAATTTTGTTGTACAAGGTTAATTCTACCTTTTTCGGATCCACCAAGACAAATTTTACTTGCGCTGGATGTTTCTTGTAAAGAATGGAAATCAAGATGGCATTTAGTCCTACAGACTTTCCTTGTCCAGTTGCACCTGCAACCAAAAGGTGAGGCATTTTTGTTAAGTCGAAAACAAATGTTTCATTGGTGATGGTTTTCCCCATGACGATTGGAAGTTCACCGTCGAAATGTTGGAATTTATCGGAGGCGATCAATGAGCGCATGCTCACCATTTCCGGATTCGAATTCGGAACCTCAATACCGATTGTTCCTTTCCCAGGGATTGGTGCAATGATACGGATTCCTAAAGCGGATAAACTCAAGGCAATATCATCTTCCAAGTTTTTGATTTTGGAAATACGAACTCCAGGCGCAGGGACAATTTCATAAAGGGTAACGGTAGGTCCAACCGTCGCTTTGATTTTCGCAATTTCAATTTTATAATGCTGCAGCGTTTGAACAATCTTGTCTTTATTCGTTTCCAATTCTTCTTTGCTCACCGAAACGCCGCTCGTTCCCCAGTCCCTCATTAAATCCAATGGAGGCAGTACGTAGCCCTCTAAATCTTTGGTTGGATCGTATTCTCCGTATTCGCTCACTAATCTTTTGGCTAAATCGTCGTCGTCTGATTTCTGCGATGCATTTGCACCCATAATTGGAGCTGGACTAGGAGGAATAACCACACTTGGTTCTGGTTCTCTTGCGATTTCAATTTCAAA
>CANHMH010000208.1 GCA_947461635.1 Flavobacteriales bacterium
AGATATTTGCAAGTTGATCAACAAGCAAACGCCGGCGGTATTGGTTCACTTGGAGAACGGTAAGTACCACATTGTTTCTCGTTACGACGTTATTTCAGCGATCTCTTGATGATAGGAAGAAATTTCGTGGATCAAATGGGACGAAAAGTACATGTTCCACTTGAACCGAAACGAATCATTTCCTTGGTTCCCTCGCAAACCGAATTGCTCCACGCTATTGGATTAGCATCCGAAGTCATTGGCATCACGAAGTTTTGTATCCACCCGGCTTATTGGTTTCGCGTGAAGCAACGCATTGGCGGGACAAAACAACTGAATTTGGAGTTGATCCGTTCCTTGAATCCCGATTTAATCATTGGCAACAAAGAAGAAAATACCAAAGAGGACATCGAAGCCTTGGAAAAAGAATTTCCCGTTTGGATGAGTGACATTGAAACGCTGGAAGATGCTTTTGCGATGATTCATTCCATCGGTGTCATGACCGAAAAAGAAGACGAAGCAGAGTTGTTGGTCGAAGAAAGCATCGAGGCATTTGCACCCATTCAAAACCTTGGACAAGCACAAACCTTCCTTTATTTCATTTGGGACGAGCCTGCGTTTGTTGCAGGAAAAAACACCTTTATCGATTCCATGTTAACGAAAATCGGTTTTCAGAATGCGTGTGAATTGAGTCGTTATCCCTCTTTGTCTGATGTCAAACCAGCAACAGTTGACCACATCTTTTTAAGTTCCGAACCCTTTCCTTTTAAGTCAGAACATGTGTCCAAGTACCAAGCCATCTTTCCTAACGCGCAAATTCACCTCATCGATGGCGAAATGTGTTCATGGTATGGATCCAGAATGAAGTTGGCAGCGACGTATTTCGAGGAGTTTTTTGGTTAATTATTCAAAGCCCCTTGATCGATCCATTTTTTAATCGATTTTACTTCACATGAGTCGAGTCCAATAGCTGGTAGCGGCGGCATGATGATGCCATTTGGATTGTGCAATAAGGTAGGATAGAGTTGATCGGATAAGGCAAAGGATTGAATGTTCGCATACGAATCTAAATTAACGCCTCCAGATCCTGGATAACTATGGCACGAAATGCAATAATTGCTAATGATGGGAAAAACTTCGTTTTGAAAGGAAACGGTATCGCTTATAGTACAAGGTGGACTCACCACAATAGGAGTAGGGACTTTATCCTTTTCACAGGAAAAGAAACTGAAGGAACACAAAATAAGCACGTATTTTTTCATACTGCAACATTACGCATTTTTTTAACTGAGCATGTTTTTTCTGTGTTAAAACTGCTGCGGCACTTTTAACAACAACTTTACCCCGCTTAATTTGCAAACCATTGGGCAGGATTGTAAATGATTTGATTAATTCATTAAACTCATTATATTTGTTTTAAACAAACAAAGAATGTCAACAGCTGAACTTAACCAAACTAAACTTGATTTGATTGCTTGGATTAATCGGCTATCAGATGAGAATATGATTGAGTTTCTAGATGGTCTGAAAAGATCAAAATCGACAGGTGATTGGTGGGATGAACTTTCTGAAAATCAGCAAAGAATGTTGCAAAATGGAATGGATGACGTTGAAAGCGGAAATGTTATCCCGTCATCTCAATTTTGGAAAGAATTGAAAAATGGCTGATAAAAAGAAGCTAATAGTTGAGTATTCTAGCCAATCTTTAGAAAACGCAAAAGAAATCGTCTCATATCTACAAACGAATTTTTCAGAAAAAGAAGTAACTAATTTCTATAAAGTTTTAGCTGATTTTGAAAATATAATCATCCTTTATCCCACCATTTATTCTCAATCAAAAAAGAAGAAATATAGGAGAGCTGTTCTAAGCAAAGTTCTTTCTGTATATTATTCAGTTAGAAAGAATAAAATTTCCATCCTTGCAATTTTTGATAATCGTTGGGACGAAACGAGTAAAATCAGTCGTGTATAGAATTTCAGCAGGATTTTCCTTATTTTTATTAAAAATACTGCATGCGCCTATTGTTACTGTTCACGTTGATTGCTTCTTTTCAATTGAGTGCACAGAAATTCCAACTTCTCGATCAACAAATGAAGGACCCTGTTTCGTTTGGGAAGGTCATGCCGGAAAAAGAAATGCCTCGCTTAACAGATATCGATGGTTATTTTACGGTTTTGGACTCCAATCAATGGGTGAAAGTTAAAGCGACGGGATTTTACGACACAAGCATCGTGCTGAATCAAGTGATTGACGGTAAAATTTACCTAAAAAGCAAAGCGCAAAATGTACAAGAAGTCGTGGTGAAACCTGGAGTTAATCCCGCGGAACGCATCATGGCCAAGGTCATCGCGAATCGCATGAAAAACCATCCCTTCGAAAACGATGGATTTATCTCCAAACAATACAGCAAATTCGTATTTGACTTAGATGATGCCTCGCGAAAAATCCTGGAGGATACCGTCGTGGATCCATCGGATACGAATCTATACAGTATGAAGCAATTCTTTGGTCGCCAACATTTATTTTTGATCGAAACGGCTTCCAAACATTATTTTGAACCTCCCTACAAGGAAAAAGAAATCGTAGAGGCATACAAAGTTTCAGGTTTTACAGACCCAATGTTCTCAACGTTTGCACAGTCCATGCAGTCTTTTCATTTTTACGACAATCAAGTGGAATTACTTGGGGTTCAATACGTGAATCCAATTGCCTTTGGTGGAATCAACCGCTATTTGTTTGTCCTAGAAGACACGACAATCAATGGCAACGACACGACCTTTACGATTTTCTTTCGCCCACGCAAGGGAAAGGACTTTGATGGAATGATGGGACATTTGTACATCAACACCAATGGTTACGCCATTGAAAAAGTCATCGCAACGCCATACATGGAAGTGAATAAGGGTTCTTTTATCAGAATCACGCAAGAATATGCCTTTATCGATCAAAAAAAATGGTTTCCCATGAAATTATCAACCGAGGTTCAAATGGTATTTGCTGCTATTAATATTTCTAAAGAGAAAACTGCTTTCGTGACAGGTAGGGGTGCTACTTATATGGAATCCGTTCAGTTTAATCCGCCGGAATTGGAAAAAGTAAAGTTTAACAACATTGCCGTGCAAACGAACGTTGGTTCTGAACGCGTCAAAGACCAAGAATGGGATAGTTTGCGTCCATATGCCTTGACGGATAAAGAAAAAAACACGTACGTTTCAAATGACAGTCTTTCCAAAGAAGAGCATTTAGATAAGTAC
>CANHMH010000209.1 GCA_947461635.1 Flavobacteriales bacterium
AAATCGGAATAGTGTGTAGCGCCCATCCTGGTGCCGCTTATGACACTTCGTTTTGAAACGCGTAATTGGCAGTCGGGACAAGCGTAAACATAGGTATTACCGAGAATCATGTGGTTTATTTTTAATGTTGAAAAAATACCTTAATAGCCCATTGCAATCATGCTCGAACGGCTGACAATCAAGCAGGCTGCTTCGCTTTGGTACACGCATGCTGAACGTCCCTTTAAGTAATGCTTGGTTGGATGGTAATGTTCAAGTGCCAAAACGGATTTTATGTCCATTGTCTCTTTTGCTTTAAAGCGCAGAAAGCGCTTGTTCGAATGATCCGAAGCAATGTGGATTTCGTACGTCCCCTCCTTCAATGAAAGTGTCCATCGATCGATTTTAAAGTTAGGTGGACTAAAACGCGAAAAATAAGTATACGGCTCATCATTTCCATCAATGTGGTAATGTTCGAGGCGTCTGAGTTGACTTCCATATTGTTTTTGTAATTCACTTAACGGAGCATGAAGTAAATCATAAAACAAGTTGTCGCTGAGAATTTTCATAAGTTATTTCGGTTAAATGGATTGTAGTTGTTGGGATCCACATAAACGCGTTTTGTCAAGTGTCGGAATTTGAACTGTGTTTTGAAATTGGAACATTCAAAAAGATCCGTGATTTCACCCTTGTCCAAGTCGAATAATAAATTCATGTAGCGCTTGCTGTTGTTGCCAATAAACAAGTATCCCGTTTTTTCCTTGTAGCAATCGCCACAGCGTCCTTCGACTGCGTTAAGAAAAGTGTCACCATGCGATTTAAAATCCTCCATGATGCGCTCGAGTTTCAAAATGAACTCATTGCGATGAAAATGCTGGTAAGTGATTTTGTCGTCGAGCAAGGTATAGAGCATATCTACATCCATGCTTTGGATGAAATACCGCACAGCATCTGCAAGCGTTCGCAGAGGTGTGTAGGAGGGTTGTTCGGTGGAAACCGTGGTGTTTTCGTTCATGGCTTTTAGTTTTAATATAGTGTGCATTTTTTTCTTTTAAGGAAGCTTAGAAGTTTTGGTAAATTGGGAGTGACCAATGTTCCAAAAACGCGCTGAAAGGAATCCTGTCGGATGATTGAGATTTGCAGTGTTTTTACTTCAATTGAGTCTCGACTGGATATAAATTTCAGCAAATGAATTTCACCAAGAGCAAAACCTGAAGGCATCAAACGTGATTTGTCGAGGCGAATGCAAACCCAAGAAGCTTGATTTGAAGTTATTTTAAAGATCAAATCGATTGACTCATTTTTTAAAAATGGGACATCTGTTTCCGAATTTACGATATGCATGAGTTGCGCTTGAAATTTCATTGGTCTTAATTTTGATTCACGAATGTTTCGATGCTTTGAATAACCTTCTTCGGAAAGCGCAGTCCAATGATTTTCCCTTTTCGGAAGCGAAATGCTAGTCGAACCACCAATTCATTCATGTTTTTTCGAGGAGCATCCCCGAATTGAAATTCTCCCACTTCTGGATGTGTAAATGGATCCGTTTCCATGAAACGAAATTCGATCACGTGTTCACCTGGAAATTCATCCATGCTATATCCATCCTTAAATTCAGGCCAGTGTCGTTCACCAATGTGTTGTTCGCTAAACAAGAATTTGTGAAAATGAGCAAGTGCACGTTTTTTATTCATTCCTTTAAAAAACACGCCTTTATCATCCAAAAGTTCTTCCAACTGCTCAAAATTTCCCGCTAAAAACGAATAGCGAAATTGATTCAAGGCGTGTTCATTCTTCTTCTGTTCATCAAGGGTGATTTTCGACAATTGTTGTAGCATGGGTTCGGGTGTTTTTTGTTTGTTCCACCACTTTAGGCAAAGCGTATGCCAAGAACAGAACTGTAATAAAATGGATGAAAATATCCCGAAAGGATGTCAAAAACTGAAAAGGATATCAAAAAGAGATGTAAAATGATATTTCACCTGAAATGGTGTGGATTTAATTCAGGATTGGTATTAGTCATTGCTCTTTTTACACGAATAATCCCTAATTTAGTGTCGTAATTTCCTCATGAAGAACATAGATAAACTTAGTCTTGATAATGCGTATCGTCTATTCGATTCTGGTGCTGTAGATGCCATCGAAACAGGAACGACGAAGGGTCTTGCCCACATTCATGCGTACTTATTCGACGGACTCTACGACTTTGCTGGGAAACTACGTAAGGTCAATATTTCTAAAGGTGGATTTCGCTTTGCAACGGTCCTTTATTTGAAGGAAATCCTTACGAAAATTGATGAAATGCCCGAGGAAAATATCGATCAAATCATTGAGAAATACGTGGAGATGAACATTGCGCATCCGTTCATGGAAGGGAATGGTCGAACCATGCGCATTTGGTTGGATTTAATGCTGAAATCACGCATGAAATTGGTCATCGATTGGCAACACATCGATAAATTCCAATACTTGCAAGCCATGGAACGAAGTCCAATTAATGATTTAGAATTGAAGACGCTTCTCAAAGCCAATCTCAGTGCCGATGTTTCTAACCGTGAATTGATTTTTAAGGGAATCGAACAATCCTACTACTACGAGGGATACGAGAAATCAGACGACGAGTAAACTAGAACTTCTCCGCATCCACCCCATACTTCTCCATCTTCGCCACCAGGGTATTAATCGCCCAGCCAATCGCGAGTGCAGTTTGACGCTTATTTCCCTTAAAGTGTTTCAAGACGCGGATGATGTGTTCCTTTTCGATGTGTTCCATGTTCATCGGTTGGTCAGAAGGGGCTTGTTTGAGGCGTTTGGGCAAAACTTCTGCCGTTACGGTTTCTTCGTTGAAGACGTAGAGTCGGGAGATGATGTTTTCTAACTGGCGGACATTCCCCGGATAGGAGTAATTCAAAAGGATTTCCAAGGCTTCTTTCTCCAATTGCAGTTTCTTGGGACGGTGTAATTCCTTCTTTTTCTGCGTGAGAAAATGCTCGATCATTCCTTTGATGTCGGCCTTGCCGCGTTCCGCTAAGGTAGGGAGGTCGAGTTCTACCACGGATAGTCGGTAGTAGAGGTCCCAACGAAATTTACCTTCTTCACACAATTTCTGCAAGTTCTGGTTGGTGGCCGCAATCACCCGGACATTCACTTTCTTCGCTTTTCCACCCAAGGGCATGATTTCTTTTTCCTGCAAGGCGCGCAAGAGTACCTGCTGCATGTAGGAGGAAATGTCGCCGA
>CANHMH010000210.1 GCA_947461635.1 Flavobacteriales bacterium
AGTATTTTTTTTATCCACCAAACAGGACACCGAAAAAAAATTGACAAATATTTATAAAATACGTTTACTTGGATTGGTTACATTACTCCTGTTTCCCTTACCTGGATTCTTTTTGCTTGATTTTTTTCAAGATACGAGTTGGACACAATTTTTTCAAGTAAAAAAAATTGATCCTATATCCATTGGCTATGGATTAGAGTTTGGATTTGCCTACGCCTTTATCGCTTATCTCTTTATGAAAGCACCATTTTTTGATGCTTTACCTAATCGAGTCGATCGGATTATTGACCAACTCCCACTTACCTATGCAGATGGAATCTTTTTGTCCGCATGCGCTGGGATTGGCGAAGAACTGTTATTCAGAGCTGGAATACAACCACTTCTCGGTCCATGGATTACGTCCGTTGTTTTCGTTGCACTTCACGGTTACTTGAATCCATGGAATTGGAAATTCTCTATGTATGGATTGATTGTCCTGCCGTTTATCGTGGTCATCTCCTTCGGATTTGTTCATTTCGGACTTTGGTTTTCTATCGCTGCTCACTTTGCCTACGATGCCGTTTTATTTGTGATCATGATTAAGGAAAAGAAAACGCATACTATTCCTTCATAAATTTGATTACCACTCCATTCACTTGAAGGAAATAAATTCCTGGCAGTAATTCCTTCGTGGAAACAGAACAGCCCTTTACTGCTGAACCAAAAACTTCTTGAATTAAACAAGCTCCTTTTGTATCAAACACATAAAACGCGTGCATATCTCCATTGAGTAGATGAATCAACAATGCATCTTGACAAGGATTGGGGGAAATTCTTAAAAAATCTTCCTTTTGATTGGTTAAATTGGCACTACTAAAAGTCACACAGTCCGAAGTGTCAACACAGCCATTTTGATTCACCACAACAGCATATACACCATTGTCCGGTAAATCAAAATTAGGCGAGTTCCAAGTAACAAGTTCACTATTGTTTTCACATGAAATAAGCGTGTAAATCGCTCCAAGTGGGACGGTGCTTAAGGTTCCTGTTGTTTCATCCAAGGCAACACTTGCAGTCAATGTATTCAACAAAAAATCAATTTGAACAATGGAGTCGCAACCATTGACGTTACTGAAGGTGTGGGTAAATATTCCCGATTGATCCATGACAATTCCAGCTTCCTGCCAGGTAATAGGAAAACATGAAGCCAGTAGTTGATTCGTCGTATCGGATTGATTTAAAGTCAAATGCAAGATAACTGTGGAATCACAGCCAAACATCGAGGATAAAACGACCGAATAATTACCAGAATTCGTGTAGTTCACATTTGTCGAGGACCAATAATAGCTATCACAAGAGGTAACCGTTAAATCTGTACTAACTTGAGGGTAAATGTCTAACAACAAAACAATCACAGAATCACAACCTGAAATTGAGCTCAAGGTATCTGAATAGGTTCCTGAATCCATGTAAGTGTTTCCTGTTTGCGCCCAAGTATAAGCATCGCAACTAAACACGTGAAGGACATTTGAAGAAATTGGCGTGATCGTCAAATCCAATTTCAGAATGGAATCACAACCGTTCTGTGCTGTAAGTGTATCGAAATAAATACCCGTATTCGAATAACTCTGACCATTTTGAGACCAAACATATGAACCACAACTAGCAGCGGTAAAACTGGTTAAATAGGTCGGGACAACGGTTAGATTCAATGTTTGAATGGAATCACATCCAGCCTGATTCAATCCATTTACCGTGTAAACACCACTTGTCGAATAAACTTGATTATCCAAGCTTGAGGTATACGTACCGCAACTTGACAGAATCGAATTGGAAGAAGAAAAACCTGGATTCAGCACTTGTCCTGTCACCCAATTAGATGAACTTCCAGTTAATTGAACGTTCGTTAATGTTCCATCTTTTTGATTTGGACTCCAATCATGCACAATTGTTTGACCTGTATTTGTTCCACTTGCAACACCCTGATTAAAGGTGTAATAAAGCTTTAAGTTTGGATCATTTAAATGACAAAGCTCTTTGTCCTTGTTGGCAATGATTTGAGCTTGCGTTAGCGCAACGGACCAAAGTCGATATTCATCAATTTTCCCGTTAAAAAAATGAAGTCCATCCACACGTTGTCCAATGCGGACATACGTACTTAGGGTATTCACGGGAATGGTTAAGTTTCCTGCTACATCCAAAATGCCATCTACATACAATGAAACTTTTAAGGTAGCTAAGGGATCATACACCATTGCTACATGGTGCCAATTTCCATCATTCACAGGAATGGTACCATTCACTCCGTTTCCATTCACTTCAAAACGGATCGCATTGTTAAACAAAACATTAAACGTTGATCGATTACTATTCGTGAAAGTTCCCCAATCCGAAATGACACCTTGAACACCTCCTGTATTAGGATTGTAATTTGAAGAAGTTTTTATCCATGCCTCGACAGTTCTCGGATTATCACCTAAAATCCCCGGGTAATTTACCGTAACAATATCATTTAAACCATCTAATTGAATGGCGTTTTGAGCGGAAAAATTGAAATAAATGGCGATGATACTAATTAGTAGAATTAATTTCATGTTAGTTTAATTTACACGAAGATAATTCAATTCTCAGGATTGCGTAAATTTGACCCATGAAAATGAAATCAAGTCTTTTTGATTGGTGTAATTACCTGTTTTGGTGCTTTGCGCTATTGATCATCGTTCAAACGGACAAACTTTCACTCCACTTGTTTTTCAATTCCTTGCATTGGCAAATCGGCGATTTTACCATGCCTCATTTAACAAATGTGGGCGATGGACTTTTTCTTTTATTGATCTCACTTCTTGTTTTCTTTTTTCGAAGTAAAAAATTGGCGATTCTTCTATTTATTGCTTTTTTGATTTCCTCCGGACTTGTTCAATTTCTCAAGCATTTTGTATTTGATAACCACATGAGACCGATGTATGTCTTTCAACATGTGAAAGGATTCCATCAAATCAAGGACTTTCATTACCATTTGTTTCAAAGTTTTCCTTCGGGACATTCCACTAGTTCTTTTGTTTTGTTCACGTTTATCGCCATGAACTTTGCCAAAACATGGCCGACCCAAATTCTTTGCTTCATCGGAGCGCTATTCTTTGCCTTTACACGTGTGTATTTATCACAGCACTATTTCGAAGATTTATTTGCCGGCGCGATGATTGGCTTTCTTTGTATGAAA
>CANHMH010000211.1 GCA_947461635.1 Flavobacteriales bacterium
GGAAATCGGAAGTTACTTTAATTACCGATTGATCAAAAGAAGATGGGTAATTCAAACAGGATTGCGCGTTCAAGTGTATGCATCTTTGAATACCATTTCTCCTGAACCTCGACTTGGATTAAAATACAATGCGACTGAAAACCTTCGTTTTAAATTCTCAGGTGGACGATTTTCACAAAACTTTACATCTGCATCATCCGACAAAGATGTGGTGAACCTTTTCAACGGACTTTTGTCCGCGCCTACAAATGTGCAAGAAGATTTCGTAACCCAATTCCAAAATGTGAAAAACACAAAGAACGGACTTCAATATGCTTGGCATGCCATTTTAGGGATGGAGTTTGACTTGGGTAAATACTGGTCATTCAATGTAGAAGGATACTACAAGTACTTCTCACAGTTGAGTAACATCAATCAGAATAAATTGTACGATGATGTTTCTCAGTTCGAGTTGATCGACGATGTATTCAAGAAGGATTTCATCATCGAGACTGGTCAGTCCTATGGTTTTGACTTCCTTGCGAAATATTCTAAAGACCGTTTGTTCTTTTGGGCAGTTTACTCCTATGGCAAAAACACCCGTTGGGATGGATTCGCGAACTATGCACCGGTATTTGACAGACGTCACAATGTCAACCTTGTTGGATCGTATTTATTCGGAAAAGCAAAAAATTACGAGTTAAACATCCGTTGGAATCTTGGTTCCGGATTGCCATTCACCCCAACTGCTGGATATTACCAAGGTGAAAATTTCTCTGAAGGTGTGACAACTAATTACGTTACAAATAATCCAAGTGCGATTACCACTTTACTTGGGACATTCAACTCGCAACGATTACCGTACTACCACCGCCTCGATATTACCTTCAAAAAACAATTCAACTTCAAAAACAAGGATGTAATGGAGATCATTGCAAGTATTACCAATACTTACAATAGAAGCAATATCTTCTATGTAAACAGAATTACTTCTGAGAAAATCTATCAGTTCCCTATTCTTCCAAGTTTTGGTTTGAATTATAAATTCTAACAGAAGATGTCCGATATTTCAGCATTCAAGGCGATTCGTCCTGTTCGTGATAAAGTTCATTTAGTCGCGACAAGGCCTTATTATTCCTACAAAAAGAACGTGCTGAAAGCAAAGTTAGAAGATAATCCATTTACCTTCTTGCACATTATCAATCCGGAGTTTAGTACCACAGTGAAAACCAAAGCGAATTCGACTGAACGATTTCAATTGGTAAAAACGCAATTCAACGATTTCTTGGATAAGGGCATTCTGTTTCAAGATGCAGAAGAACATTTGTACATCTACCGTCAATCAAAAGGAGATTTCTCGGTAATTGGAATCGTGGGTGGAGCCAGTGTACAAGAATACCTGGATAACGACATCAAAAAGCACGAACAAACATTGACCCTGCGCGAAGAAGTTTTTACAAACTATCTAGACCAAGTGGGATTCAATGCAGAACCGGTTTTAATGACTTACGATCCACAGTCTGGACTCAATACACTCATTGAAAAGGTGAGTGCTGAACGACCAGAATACGAGTTTACGACGACCGATCGCATCAAACATGAACTTTGGGTCCTTTCACTTGATCAAACCAAAGAATGTCAAACCCTATTCAAATCAGTGGATGCATTGTACATCGCTGACGGACACCACCGCTCGGCGTCTTCCGTTCGCTATGCACAAATGAAAGCCGAACAAGGAACCGCAACTGCTGAAACAGGATACTTTTTAAGTTACATCGTTGCGAAAGATCAAGTGAAAATATTGGCTTTCCACCGCTTATTGAAAAGTTTGAATGGATTTACGAAAGCTGAATTCGTTGCTGCCATGAGTGAACTCGGAAGCATGAAAGCCATTCCTTGTGCAGCTGAACCAGATAAGGAACATCAATTCACCATTTGCATGGGAAATGACTGGTACCTTTTCGAACCAGATCATTCGTACATCAATGAATCGAATCCAGTAGAACAATTGGATTCCTTTATATTAAGTGATTTAATTTTAAAACCCTTGTTGGGCATCGTCGACTTAAAGACGAGCAATCAAGTGGAATTCGTTCCCGGAAATGAGTCCTTGTCTTCCATTGAAGATAAAATCAAGTCCGGAAAGTTTGAAGTTGGATTTATCCTTCATCCCGCAACCATTGACCAAGTCAAAGAAGTCGCGGATGCCGGAATGAACATGCCGCCAAAATCTACGTGGGTGGAACCGAAATTACGAAGTGGACTCACCATTTATCAATTGCACGCATGATTGCTGAACGCATAAACGAAATCACAGCCACTCTTCCTGAAACCGTCGCGTTAATCGCTGTTTCCAAAACAAAACCTGTGAGCGATTTACAAGAAGCGTACGACGCAGGACAACGTGCTTTCGGTGAAAACAAAGTACAAGAGTTGGTTGATAAAGCCGAAGTGCTGCCAAAAGACATTCACTGGCACCTCATCGGACACCTACAAACCAACAAAGTCAAATACATTGCTCCTTTTGTTCACTTGATCCATGCGGTAGACAGTTTAAAACTCTTGGTGGAAATCAATAAACAAGCAGAAAAAAACGAGCGAAGCATTGATGTGCTTTTGCAATTTCACATCGCACAAGAAGAAACCAAGTTCGGTCTTTCTCTGGAAGAAGCACAGGAATTAATCGAAAGTGAGTCATTTCAATCGTGTCAGAACATTCGTGTGGTGGGCGTGATGGGAATGGCTTCGTTTGTAGACGACGAACAACAAGTTCACCGTGAATTCCAGTCACTCAAAGGCATTTTTGATCAATTGAAAGCAAGCAACTTCAAGGATAACGCTTATTTCAAGGAAATTTCCATGGGAATGTCCGGAGATTATCAAATCGCCATCGAAGAAGGAAGTACTATGATTCGTGTGGGAAGTTCGATTTTCGGCGGACGTTAATCCTGTTCTACGCCAAAGATCAAAGAAGAAATCGAATCCTTTGCCAAGTATTCGTTTGTTAAGCGCAAGATATCTGCTCCTGTGATTTTATCAATTCCTTGGTGAATTTCTTGAATCGTATCGATTTGATTAAAGGCTAACATGCTTTTCCCAAGTCCTTGCATGAGTCCGGCATTGACATCCATTCCCAAAGCCATTTGACCTTTGAACTGTTGCTTCGCACGCGTTAATTGCAGCGAACTCAATTCCTTGGATCGAAATTTCACC
>CANHMH010000212.1 GCA_947461635.1 Flavobacteriales bacterium
CGATGCTGATATTAAAATTGAGCCAAACGATTGGATGCCTGAGGGATATCGTAAAACTTTAATGCGTCAAATATCCCAACATGCACATTCTGAAATTGTAGGGATGTTACCTGAAGGAAATTGGATTACCAGAGCTCCAAGTTTAAAACGTAAAGCGGTCTTACTTGCAAAAGTACAAGATGAGGCTGGACATGGTTTATATCTATATTCTGCAGCGGAAACTTTAGGCTTAGATAGAGAAAAAAGTATCGATGATTTACATAGTGGTAAAGCAAAGTACTCTTCTATTTTTAACTACCCAACATTGACATGGGCAGATATGGGAACTATCGGGTGGTTAGTTGATGGTGCCGCAATCATGAATCAAGTACCATTATGTCGTTGTTCGTATGGACCTTATGCACGTGCGATGGTTCGTGTTTGTAAGGAAGAATCGTTTCACCAACGTCAAGGTTTCGAAATTGTAAGTTTATTAGCTAATGGAACACCGGAACAAAAACAAATGGCGCAAGACTCTTTGAATCGTTTTTGGTGGCCTGCGTTGATGATGTTTGGACCAAATGATGACAACTCCCCTAACTCAGCACAATCCATAAAATGGAAAATAAAACGTTCCTCTAACGATGAACTTCGTCAACAATTTATTGATGTAACTGTTGCTCAAGCAGAAATGGTTGGATTGACTATACCAGACAAAGATTTGAAATGGAATGAAGCAAGAGGTAGTTATGATTTTGGAACTATCAATTGGGAAGAGTTCAATCAAGTTATACAAGGAAACGGACCATGTAACAAAGAACGTATTGACGCGCGTCGCAATGCAAAAGAAAATGGTGCTTGGGTAAGAGAGGCTGCTAATGCATTCGCTGAAAAAAGAAAGAAAAAAGAATTGACATATTAATACATATACTATGAGTTCAAAAGAATGGCCACTTTGGGAAGTTTTTATTCGAAGCAAACAAGGCTTAAGTCACAAACATGTAGGAAGTCTTCGTGCTGCGGATGCACAAATGGCAATTGATAACGCACGTGATGTTTATACACGCAGAAGTGAAGGAATTAGTATTTGGGTAATTGAATCTAAACAAGTTACCGCATCAGACCCAGATGAATCTGCAGAATTTTTCGAACCTTCTGAAAGTAAAATTTATAGACATCCAACTTTTTATAATGTTCCAGATGGAATATCTCACATGTAATCATATGACAACTCAAGAAGCATTTTATAGTTATATCGTTCGTTTAGGCGATGATAGTTTAATTTTAGGACAGCGTTTATCTGAATGGTGTGGTCATGGACCAGTTTTAGAAGAAGACATTGCATTAACTAATATAGCATTAGATTTAATTGGTCAAACAAACAATCTATACGAACTTGCTGTTTCGATAGAAAACAAAGGGAAAAATATAGATCAGCTTGCTTTTTTACGTTTAGAAAAAGAATATGAAAATTTACTTTTAGTAGAACAACTTAATGTAGATTTTGGCTACACGATTGTAAGACAATTCTTTTTTGATGTCTACCGTAAACTCGTATTTGAAGCACTTTGTAATTCTTCGGATGAAAGATTGGCTGGAATTGCAGAAAAATCCTTGAAAGAAACTAAATATCATTTAAAACATTCCTCGGAATGGGTTATTCGCTTAGGAGATGGTACTGAAGAATCGCATCGTCGTGTACAAGAAGCTGTGAATACACTTTGGAAATTCACAGATGAACTTTTCTTCCAAGACGAAGTAGATCAAAACGTGATTGAATTAGGTTTAGGGGTTGACAATTCTAATTTTAAAGTAACTTGGGATTCACATGTCGAGCACGTATTAACAGAAGCAACATTGACTATCCCTTCCAATTCTTGGCAACATGCTGGAGGTAGAAAAGGAATTCATACAGAACATTTTGGTTATCTATTATCAGAAATGCAATATATGCAACGTGCTTACCCAAATATGGAATGGTAACAGAAAAATATATTTGGGAGCAATTAGAACAAATCTCTGATCCTGAGATTCCTGTACTTAGCATTGTTGATTTAGGAATCGTACGAATTGTTTCTATTTCAGATGATTCATGCATTGTAACAATCACACCAACCTATAGTGGATGTCCAGCAATGAATGTCATTCAAGAGGATATTATCAAATTATTATCTCCAACGGTAAACACCAAGGTTGAAATGACACTTTCTCCTGCTTGGACAACCGACTGGATGAGTGAAAACGGAAGAAACAAATTACGCGAATATGGCATTGCTCCACCCGAACATGAAGTAGATAAAAGTGTACTTTTTGCAAAACCGACCGTAGTTCCTTGTCCGAAATGCAAAAGCAGTCATACAAAAATGATTAGTCAGTTTGGAAGTACCGCTTGCAAGGCACATTACCAATGTTTGGAATGTTTAGAGCCCTTTGATTATTTTAAATGCTTGAAGTGATTTAACACAAAGAAAAAAGGTCACTGAGTACACAAAGTTTAATTGAATAACTTGCTTCGCACACAAAGTCGCTTTGCAAAAAAAAAGTTCAAATTAAATCTAAAAAATTGTGCACTTTGTGCATTATCTTTGAGTCCTTTGTGTTAACCAGAAAATAAATACTATGTCTGAATTTCTGCAAACTCCCATTGAATTCCTCAAAGGTGTTGGTCCACAACGTGCAGAAATCCTACGCAAAGAAATTAACATCAAAACCTTTGGCGATTTATTGGACTACTACCCTTTTCGCTATGTCGATCGCTCATTTTATAATAAAGTTTCTGAATTACCTCAATCCGAAGGATTTGTTCAACTAACTGGAAAAATTATTCGCATTGAAGAAATTGGTTTAGGAAAACAACGCCGCTTGAATGTCAAGTTTGAAGATAACACGGGTATCATTGATTTGGTTTGGTTTCAAGGTATTAAATGGGTAAAACCAACACTCATACTAAATGCAGTTTACCAAGTGTATGGCAAGCCGAAAATATTTGGCAACAACTATAGTATACCTCATCCCGAAATATTACCCATCCAACAAGCAGACCCAAGAAAAGGATTAAAAGCTATCTATTCTTCCACCGAAAAATTAGCTGCAAAAGGTTTACACTCCAAGGGTATTGAAAAACTGACAAGTGCGTTAGTTATTCAACTGAATAATCACATTCCAGAGAATCTTTCTCCTGAAATTATTAAAGAACTGCACCTA
>CANHMH010000213.1 GCA_947461635.1 Flavobacteriales bacterium
TTAGGACGAACATAAAATTCATGGAAGTAAACAAGCAAAATAAACATGAAGGCAAAAACGGAATTGAATTTTCCCCAAAGCAACAAATCGGGAACAAGAATAAATTCAAGCGTATTCATGAGTCCAACAACAAGTATTTGGGTCCAGGCATTCCACTTTGATTTATATCCACTGATAATCCAAAGCGCCATGATGACTTCCGAGATTCCAATGAGGAATGTCAGCGGTCTTGCGTAGGCATCTCCTAGAATGCGTGCGACAATTTCCTGATGCCTAGGGACCAAGTTGAGCACTTTACAAAATAAGCCATTAGCGACCCAAACAAAGGCAATGATATAGGTTAAAATGATTGATAACTGCTTGTTTTTCATTTATTTGAATTTAATTTAAGTCATTGACTATTGATTTTAGTAAACCTCCTTAAAATACGACTGATGCTTTTAGTGGATTCAGAAATATCAGTCCATGTTCCCACAGAGGAGTAATTACAGCAAAGTTCAGTGTTATTGTATTGCAAACAAACACTTAAGGACCCGGCATAACACGACGCGTATTTTTCGGTTATGATAGGTTCACTCACCATTTTATTGACGAGCTGATAAAGTGAATCTTTCGACTTTACATCAATAGGTATGATCATCGATTTCCGATTGGTTGTGATGCGATAACTTTTGCCATCCGCCGCGATTGTATCCTTTAATTCCCATGTTCTGACAATCATAGTATCATATTTCTGAAATATTTCAATCGATTGAAAATCACTTTCGAGGTTCATTTGAGTCCATTCAGGCTCTACTGCCACTGGTTTTTTCTTCACCTCTTCCTGACAGGAAAAAATAGAAAAGAGGATGAACAAACTATAAACGATGGTAATTCTTGACATATTTCTTTAGTTAAAAGGTTTTTTATTGCTGCACTCAGGCTTTAACATACCGCTAAACCAAAGCAACAACATAAGTACGCCTATTTTTAAGAAAACTTTCCTATACATTCTAAATTCTTCTTGGAAAGTGTATTCACTATTTTGCCACATGTATGTGAAATCATACAAAACATAAAGGATACAGAAGCCATACATTCCTTGAATGATTCGATGAATCCATTTTTTTGCTAGAATGGCTTGTGAAAAATAGAGAACGGTTAACACGTATAAAATTCGCCAATCATAAACGTCCGTCAAACTACTGGATAAATGGACACGCTCGGCATTTACAATAAGCCATAAAAGTAGAATCAATCCACTGAGCGCATGGATACGATTTTGGTTTTTAGCACTTTCCAGAATTGAATACAACTGTTTCATTGGTTGATTTTAACTAATAACTTTAAATCAGGATTGAAAAAGCCATTTGTACAAAATAATAGATAGGGACGCCACAAACCAAGTTCCGAAAATCAATAGAAGAATTATTTTAGAAATGTGTCCTCGTTTTTTTAAGCTTCGGTTTTCGTGAAATGCGCGTTCCCTGGCTTTTCGATTGTCGTCGGTGGCGGCATGTTCTATTTGCTCCATCAACCCGATTTCTTTGATTTTACGCACGATGGATTCAGAGGATTCTTCCAGGGACCAATAAATCAAGATATTAGGCATGTCCTTGTGAATGTGTGTAATCTTAATGGATTTTCTAAAAAGTGCTGGAATAAGTTCAATGGAAACAATATCTTTCGGTAAAAAGACGACGTTCCCATAAAATGGTGCATCTATTTCCAATTGATCTTTGCTTACTTTCAAGGTGACTAAGGGATAGCCCACCTTTGTGAAACCAATTTTAGCTGCACCTGCACACACGATATTATTCATATACTAAAGTAACAATTTCCTTTCGACCTTAATCCCGAATCAAGGAACCAGGAGCGATAAAAATGATTTTACCTCTTTTCTCTACTTGAATCGTGACATCAGGCGAATCCCGCTCACCGAGAATATTTCTTCGCACTTTATACGTGTGAATACCATTTACAAATGTAAACTCATGATTACCTCCACTGCCCTGCATTTCACAAAGTCCATTTTTCAGTACAAGATCGGGTAGAATGGCTTCATCTGCACCAGCTTTCCACGAAACATAACGATAACTATTTTCGCTCAATTCATCGATTCGAATGAGAAACTTCTCCGTTTGAATCTTATACACTGGACTTTTGAAGTTCTTTAATGTCGCATGTAGCTGTTCCTTATCTTTCCGGATTAATTCTGCCTGGATATTCTTTTCTCGCTTCGTTTGGTAATTGATGGCAGAAATAAAACCCGGTTTAAATGACATCCATACCACACCATTGTCCAACATCACGCCTCTCCACCCTACTTCCGTCCATTGACTGATATCAGATTGAGCAATTTTGTCAATCAACTTTTGATCAAAAACCTCATGAAATCGTTGAATAAATTCTTCTTTGTTGCGGATTGATGGGATGGGATAATCTCGATCGAGAGGAAAAGATATTTTATTCGAAATCCCTTCTATATCTACTTTCTTAAACAGTTCAATCAGCTTTTTGATGCTAACTATTTCTTCGGACTCCAAAGTGTTTTGTTCGGAATAGGAACTTGGATGAGCTGGAGCTACTTTCACGTTTTGTCGACCTGAAACCGCAACTTTTTCATTCTGATGATTCTTTTGATGGACGACCGTTTTAGGTTCCGGATTTTGACAGGCCGAAACCATCAGAATGAGTAAAAAAGTTAATTCCCAAAAGTTCATGTATCTCATATTTATTGAACGTCTGAATGCAGCTTCAACTTCCCATCCAAAATAAGCGTGTGACAAGAACCTAAATCGATTTCAGGAAAATCAATAGAAGCGGTTTTTCCGTGATGAGTATAAATCAATTTCAATGAATCAGGTTCTGAATAAGACCTACCATCCCCAGTGAAAAAATCGGGGTCATAATTAAAAATCAAGGTCGAACCTTCGGAAAGGTCACCTAGTTTCCATGATTTTTTCTTTCCTTGAAGCATGAGTTGTTTAAATTCTTGTCCAGATTGATTGTCCAGCTTGACAAACACCAAATTACTGATTCGATGTTGAGCATCTAGAATAAATAGAACGGACGGGATATTGATGAGTATAATGAACGTGGTATACAGCATCTTTTTATGCAGCTGTTTTCGATTGATGAGCACATAGATGAACAAAAATAATATTGCGAGTAAACACAACCAGAAAAAGACGAA
>CANHMH010000214.1 GCA_947461635.1 Flavobacteriales bacterium
GCTTTGTTTCCTTCGTCGCTGAGTCCTTTGAGTTTATCGATTGACCAGAATTTCACCAAGTGATCGATGATGTTCGCATAGTCATGACTTGTGTATACGCCAATCTTTTGGGTAATGGATGCGTAATTCACGTATTGTTTTTTATCTGTTCCAAAGTCCATTAAAGAAGCCGGCATGACAATTTTCTTTTTCATCATTTGAACGAAAGCAGCCAATGCACCATTTGGATCAGATTCGAACACTTTGCTCATGAAAAACTTGTATGCTTTTTCGTGCAAAGCTTCTTCTCCTGCGATGGTATTACATATTTTCGCGAGCAATTTATCCCCAGATTTGTAGGCGATTTTACCCGTATTTACATGAGATATTTTTGTTGCACGTTCTTGGAAAGATGTGTAAATCAATCCATTGTATGGATCTGCAGCTGTTTGCAAATCGATTCCGTTGTGAATCAAACGTTGAATCGTCATTTCTACTTCACGCATGTCAACGCGTCCACTTAGGTACAAGTATTTATTCAATAAATCACCGTGACGATTTTCTTCAGCTGTCCACAAGCGCGACCAACGTACCCAAGCACCTGTACTTGCTACATTGCGTTCCACATTTACACCTTCCAACAAATTAAAAAACGTTTGGTAACTGGGAAGTGCTTCCTCGGTAATCATGTTTCCAACGAGGGAAACCATGACTGTATCAGGAACTTGCGCGATGCTTTCCTGAAGCGCTCGAACTTGATCCATGAAATCAGCATCTGCTGCGTTTGGAATGAAATCCGTAGGTTGCCAACATTCTTCAGGAAGGTTCATTTTATCCTCAATAAACGCATGTACATCTGGCTCGATTGATTTGAGTACTTCCATTTTATGTTCGAATGCCATGCTTATCAGTTTATTTTAGTTGAATAATCGAGGAGATTTCGAGTGCAAAAATAGCCTTAATTAAGGGAATTGAATTGTGATTTCAGTTAAAAAGTTATAACGATCAGAATATTAATTAATTAGTGAGTTGAATGATCCATTCATACCGATAAAAAACTCATGGAAAAACTTGTGCTTTATGAAGGATATTCGTAAATTTAAGTTGAAAAAAAATTGAATATGAGTATGATTCTTCAAGACACGAAAGAGATTCGTAAATTGATTCCAAATGAGCAAACAAAAAGCCTGCATCGCATTAACGACTTCAAAGGAATCGGTTCTATTTTTTTAGAGTGGGGGAGTATATTTGCTTGCGCATGGCTTTGTGAGCGTTACTTTTCCTGGTATTTCTATTTGTTTACTGTCATTTTTATTGGAGCACGATACCTCGCCTTGGGATTAATCATGCACGAATCTGTCCACCAACTCATTTCGAAAAATAAATTGTTAAACGATTGGTTATCGGAAATTTTCTGTTCTTGGCCTTTGATTATTTCCATGCGTTCTTACCGAGTTAAGCATTTAGCGCATCATGCGAGATTGAACACCGAAGAGGATCCAGATTTTATTGCGAAGTTCGATCCGCATTGGCGTTTCCCCATGAATAAAAAGCAATTCTTCAAAGTTTTAGCGATTCAACTATCCGGACTTGGTGTATTTGAAACGTTTCGAGTGATGTCCAGTGCTCAAATGAAAACCAAAAAGGACAAAGCGCCTCGTTGGTATACGTTTTTGAGAATCACTTTTTATTTGTCCGTTTTAGCTGGATTCTTATTTACTGGAAACGGCATGAGCCTAGTGCTTTATTGGTTGATTCCTTTTGTCACCTGGACCCAAATTGCCAACCGCTTGAGAAGAATAGCGGAACATTCAGGCATCGAAAATAAAAGTGCGGATTTGCAAACGAGAACCACCACGCATGGATTACTGGCAAGAATTTTCCTTGCACCGAAATTCATTTCTTATCACAATGAACATCATATTTATCCAGGAATTCCTTGTTACAATCTTAGAGCAACTCATCGTGTTTTTAATGATAACGAATTGATTAAACAAAATCTTCACGTTTCGAAGTCCTATTTTGATGTGTACAAGGAATGTGTGACAAAGGACTAATGCTGTTAGAATTTCTTGCCAGTTTTCGCTGAAGTTCGGAACACATAATCTTCCCCCTTCATGGACTTCGCTTTCAGAAACCATGTTTTGTAGCTTGGTTCCTTTGGTACGTTTAAATCAATTTTTTGCAGCCAGTATGCCGGAACTCCAGGATAGACATGGTGTGTTTCATGGTAATTGAAATTGAAAAGAAAAAGGGATTCAAACCAAGAATTCACATAGAAACTTCTGGTATATTTCACTTGGTCAGCATAGGAAACGGGTTTAACATGCGAGCCATTCGCTATTGGAATCTCAATGTGGGAATGCTGGGTCATGATCACTAGTTCCTTCCATACAAGACTCATGAGGAATGCCGGCAAAATCAGTTGAAGAAGGAAGTTCTTAAAACTCAAAAACAAAACAATGTAAATCAGAAGGCTGATGCCAATCTGAAGTACTGCAACCCTAAATTTACGCTCATTCAAATGCCGCTTTATTTTAAAAATGTTCCAATAATTACTCAGCATATAGGACAAAAAGAAAATCGGAATAAAAAGAAACCAGGAAATATTGACAATCCATCGCATGAAATGGGCACCCTGCAGTTCAACCGTTTTCTCTGTGGTTGGATCCAAATCTCGCCATCCTGTCCACTTGTGATGCAAATTGTGCATGTGCGTCCAAGAATAAAACGGAATCATCGTCAAAAAACCGAATATCTGTCCAAAAAATACGTTCAAAAACCGTGTTTTGAAAAAGTTTAAATGTCCACACTCATGCAACAGAATAAACGTTTGCAAAAAGAACAATGACAAGATGAATTGGCCGGCCCAATGAAGTATAACGGAATTCTCCAAGGATAAATACATACCAGAAGTACAGAGAATAACCGGGATCAATAAACTTAAAAAAGCTTTGTTGTCACGAGCCTTTAATTGACTAATATCACTTGTCATTTATGCTTTCGTTTTTTCACAAACAATGGTTTGCATGGATAGGTTCAGTACTTTTTGAAAAATTAACATCGGTGTTAAGAGCAATTGTCCTAGGAAATAAGGGAAGATGATTTTATTCAAATTCAATCCTTTTCCGATTAA
>CANHMH010000215.1 GCA_947461635.1 Flavobacteriales bacterium
CGCGTTTTGTTACCTTTGCCGTATTAATTATTTAATTCAACATAGTATGCAACTGTGGAATACATTAAATAAGGAGGAACTAGAAAAGCATTTGCGTGAAGTGGGACACAAATTTATCACCATTTCCTTTTACCAATATGCGAAAATTGAGAATCCTCACTTATTCAGAGATCACCTATTCTTAATGTGGTCAAAATTAGATGTGGTTGGACGAACATACGTCGCACATGAAGGGATAAATGCTCAAATTGCTGTCCCAACTGAAAACTTAAGTCAGTTTCGCGAAGAATTATACGGCATCGATTTTTTAAATGGCGTGCGACTCAACTTTGCAGTGGATGATTCCGAAGCCGAATTCCCCTTTTTGAAGTTAAAAATAAAAGTACGCGATAAAATTCTTGCGGACGGACTCGAAGACACAAGCTTCGATGTAACCAACAAAGGAAAACACTTGAATGCGCAAGAATTCAATGAGTTAACAGAGAAAGAAGACACCATTCTCATCGATTTCCGAAACCACTACGAATCCGAAGTGGGACACTTCAAGGGAGCTATCCTTCCAGATGTGGATACATTCAGAGAGTCACTTCCGTTTATCGAAGAAACGTATTTAAAAGGAAACGAAGATAAAAACATCGTCATGTATTGTACCGGTGGCGTGCGCTGTGAAAAAGCATCCGCATGGTTCAAACACCGTGGATTCCAAAACGTACATCAATTGGAAGGCGGCATCATTAAGTATGCAAACGACGCGAAGGAACAAGGGATTGAAAACAAATTCATTGGTAAAAACTTTGTGTTCGATGAACGACGAGGTGAGCGCATTTCAGACGACATCATCGCTGTGTGTCATCAATGTGGCGATCCGGCAGATACACATACGAATTGTGTGAATGATGCTTGTCATTTACTGTTCATTCAATGTGAATCCTGTAATGAAAAAATGGAGAATTGTTGTTCAACTGAATGCCTGGAAACCATCCACTTACCTGAAGAAGTACAAAAAGAATTACGCAAGGGAATTGAGAACAGCAATCGAATTTTCAAAAAAGGTCGATCAAATAAACTTCCCTTTAAACACAATCCTGAAAAACCCTTATCTTTGATTGAACTTTCAATCAGAGAAAACAAGTGATTTTAGCTATAAACTGGACCGTTGATTCGGAAATTATTGATGGTTGGCGAACGCCTAACCTTTATGGATTGCTATTTGTAACTGGGCTTATTCTTGGTTACTTCGTGGTAAAACGCATGTTCAAACAAGAACAAATCAGCGATGAACTGTTGGATAAACTCGTTTGGTTCATGATTCCAGCAACCGTAATTGGTGCGCGACTTGGACACGTATTTTTCTATGGTCCCTTGTTCGACGAGATACAAAACGGAGTTGTTGTCGATCGTGGATATTTATCTCATCCAGCAGATATTTTTAAAATTTGGGAAGGTGGATTAGCCAGTCACGGTGCTGCGATTGTCATTCTCCTTTCTTTGTGGTATTATTCTCAAAAAGTATTAAAACGTCCATACTTGTGGATGCTTGACCGCATTTCAGCTCCGGTTGCCATTGGCGCGACATTTATCCGACTTGGAAATTTAGTGAACCACGAAATGGTTGGAGATCCAACAAATGTTCCATGGGCATTCAAATTTCAAAACTATTGGAATGATCAATTACACATGTACGATCCAACTCCTAGACATCCAGCGCAATTGTACGAAGCCATTTGTTACCTAGTCGCTTTTTTCATTCTTTTATTCCTTTATTGGAAAAAAGAAAAATTCAAGCAACAAGGATTCATTTTCGGTTCTTTTCTGATCATGATTTTTGGAGCCCGATTCTTTATTGAATTTGTGAAAATTGGTCAAACAGCAAGAGACTTTGATTGGTCATTGAATACCGGTCAATGGTTAAGCATTCCTTTTGTGCTGATGGGAATTTATTTGATTTATCGCTCGTCAAAAAACAGTTCGACACAATGAAAAATTTGACTCCCCTCCTACTTGGAGCCTGCCTTTCACTTTTCTCTTGTCAAACCCCTGTTCAGGATAAAAAAGAAGCGAAACATGTCACTACTTCTCCAAAAGAAGCCATTAAAAAAGAACTTCCAGCTGAAAATAAAGCGAAACTGATCAAAGGAAGTTATACCATTTTTGCTGGTAAAGGCGAAGATGTATCCCCTAGCTTTATTTCCTACGCTTTTTATGAGGATAATGGACAACTCAACGTTTGGCAGGTCGCTATCAATGATTTGATAAAAAAATCCTTGTTTCGAAAAGATGGTGTGCCCGTTTCAAAAGATCCTTTGACGGTTCAACTGATCGAGAAATCGATGAATGATTTTAAACGATATGCGAACCGCAGTAAACCGGAATATGAAATGACCCCTTCGATGACGGACGAATATACGATCGATGATGCACATAAAGAATTTGTAACCTTAACTGCCGTTTCTAGCTCCTACGAAGGTGGTGCGCATGGCATGTATGGAACTGCTTACTACCAATTTGATAAACGTACAGGAAAGGAATTAGTATTGACTGATTTTATCACAGACATCAAGGAATTCAATCGAATTGCCGAAAAGTACTTCAAGAAGTCACAAGATATTCCGGTAAACGTCAGCGTAGGTTCGAAAGATCATTCCTTCGACTTCTGGTTCGAAAACGACCAATTCGCCTGCAACGATAATTTTTATTTTGATGGAAAAAGCATGCATTTCATGTTTATGCCGTATGAAATTACCAATTATGCGGCGGGAACGATTGAGTTCAGTATTCCCATGAACAAAATAGAACATTTACTTAAACTACATTAATTGAAAAATGTCACTTAGTGTAAAGATGACAATTTGTAATTATATTCAAATTCATTCTTATATTTGTGACCGAAAATAACGGACGTATTATGCCAGCAAAAGCTACAACAAGTACAAAAAAAGCAAGCACTGCTACAAAATCTGCAGGAAAACCTAAGTTTTCCAAAGAAACGTACATCAAATGGTACAAAGACATGTTATTGATTCGACGTTTCGAAGAGA
>CANHMH010000216.1 GCA_947461635.1 Flavobacteriales bacterium
ACGGACTGTCCAAAAAAGTAGCTACTTTTATTCATGTAATTTTAGTTCGGAAAACCAAATTACATTAAAGCGGGAAATCCTTTGCGGGAAATCCCGCTTTTTTAAAAAGTTTTATCGGACACTAGTGAATTGAAATAACGAGTGTTGATTTTTTTTAACATTGTTTCTAAAACGATAGAAGAAAAAAAATCCTCGAACATTCTGTAAACATTCAGAATCTTACTATTATCGATCAAATACTCATTTTATATTTGAACTAAGACTAAAATAATAGGCATTTATACTAATGAAAAATATGATTAAAACTAATTAAATCTAGTACAAGTACTAATGAAAAATAGTACAAGTACTATAAAAATAGAATCTATTCTAGTGAATTTAATCGAAAAATATGAAATAATTTTATGACTAAATTGGCTAAATCTGAAGGTTTATTTTTTAAACTTTGAAGTGATTTTATCAAAAGGTGAAATAGTCATTCATTATTTTTTCTACTAAAAATCACCTTCTAATCGTTTTGATGAATCAATTTTAATGCGGCATCAATGTGTCCAATTGGATCTAATTGGGAATTAAAAATACCAATTACTATTCCGTGTTCATCAATGATATATGTGACTCTTCCAGGTATAAGACCAAACAAATTTCCTGGAACCCCAAATAATTTTCGTACCGTTTTCTGTTTATCAGCTAACAAAGAATAAGGAAGTGAATGTTTCTGAATGAATCCAACATGTGAGGATTCTGAATCAGAGGAAATACCAAAAACTACACAATTTAGGTCAAGGAAATCAGCATATCTGTCACGAAATTCACAAGCTTCTTTCGTACAACCCGGAGTGTCATCCTTCGGATAAAAAAATAAAACAAGCTTTTGCTTACCCAGGTAATCAGAAATATTCACCAATTCACCGACTTGATTCGGTAAAGTAAAGTCTGGGCATTTGTCGCCCACTTGAATGGAATTATTCATTTAGTGCTTTTTTAAACCTATTTAGAACGCGCTCTCTCGCAAAGACATGATCAATTATTGGCTGAGGATAGGATGAAGTACCATATTCGGGCACCCATTTTTGAATGTATTTTTTTTGTTTGTCAAATTTCTCTTGTTGAGCAGTTGGATTGAAAACACGAAAATAAGGCGCTGCATCACAACCACAACCTGCGGCCCATTGCCATCCACCGATATTACTCGCTAACTCGAAATCCATAAGTTTTTCCGCAAAATAGGATTCTCCGCGTCTCCAATCAATGAGCAAATGTTTCGTTAAAAAGCTCGCAACAACCATTCGAACACGGTTATGCATAAATCCAGTTTCATTAAGCTCTCGCATTCCGGCGTCTACAAGTGGATACCCTGTTTTTCCCGAACACCATGCTTCAAAATGTTCCTCGTTTTGCTCCCATTCAATTTTGTCGTATTGCTTTTTAAAGGCATTTTTGACGGAATGTGGAAAATGATAAATAATCATTTGGTAGAAGTCCCGCCAAATTAATTCATTCAGGTAAGTTTCATTGCGCTCAATGGCAAAACGCGCCAATTTTCGAATGCTAATTGTTCCGAAACGTAAATGTAAACTTAGTCTACTCGTGCCATTGACCATAGGAAAATCTCTGTTCTCGTGGTAATTTTTAACAATTGAATCGGGAAAGGATTTAGCTGGAAAAGGGAATAATTGGATATCCTCGAAGCCAAGCTCTTTCATGGAGATTAATTCTTGAATTTTTTCTCTTCGCGCGAAATTTGCACGATAAAGTGATGTTGAATAAGAGGACAAGGACGTCTCTGTTAAAGTAGCTTTCCATTTTCGAGCATAAGGAGTGAAAATAGTGTAGGGAAGTCCGTCATCTTTCGTTACTTCGTTTTTTTCAAAGATCACATGATCTTTTGTACCAACAAAGGAAATACCTAAATCTTCCAAGGAGGCAAAGATCTTTTTGTCTCTTTCCAAGGCATATGGCTCGTAGTCTCGATTGGTGTAGACTGCTGAACATCCAAGTTCTTTGGCAATGGAAGGAATCAATTCAAGGGGATTTCCGAAGTAAACCAATAGATCTGAATTCATCTTTTGGTATTCCTTTTTCAGGGATTGAATTTCTTGATGTATAAAGCGTACACGTTGATCATTACATGGCAATTCAGAAAGAATCATTGAATCAAAAATAAAAACAGGTTGAACATGATCATTTTCTTTCAGTGCTTTGAATAATCCGGCATTATCTTCAATTCGCAAGTCTCTGCGGTGCCAAAAAAGTACCATATTTGTTTATTTACCTGCGTACTCGACACAATTATTTTCGGTTTCCCATAATTTTATGGTCAACTCTAGGTGCATGGGTAATTTAGACCTGAGTAGATTCCATGTTACAACTGCAATGTTTTCCGCTGTTGGATTCAAGTCTTTAAATTCTGGGCAGTCTAGGTTTAAATTTCGGTGGTCAAAACGCTCGTCAATTTCAGATTTAATGGCATCCTTAACGATTTTTAAATCAATGACATATCCTGTTTCTGGGTCAATTTCACCGTCTAAGATTACTTCTAATACGTAATTGTGTCCGTGGAAATTTGGATTGCTACATTTTCCAAAAATTTCAATATTTTTCTCGTCTGTCCAGTCTGGGCGAAACAATCTGTGTGCTGCGTTAAAGGTAGCTCTTCTACTTACTTTCATGTTTCAGTGCGTTTAGAATGGAGGATAAATGATCAACCATTAATAAGTTAAACCATGCGGTATATTTTTCCGAATGGGCAATAATATCTTCTTGTAATTCTGTCAGGTTCATCCATTTACATGACATCACTTCTGACAAGTTTATCGTTGGATTCACATTCGTTAATCCCAAAAAAACATGGTCGATTTCATGCTCAATTAATCCATGATCAAATTCAGCACGATAGGTGAAATGAAAAATCTCTGTCAAATCTACTGACATTCCAAGCTCTTCTTTTAAGCGTCGGTTTGCAGCATCTAGATTGGTCTCAGTTGGACGAGGATGACTGCAACAAGCATTGGTCCAGAGTCCAGGAGAATGGTA
>CANHMH010000217.1 GCA_947461635.1 Flavobacteriales bacterium
ATACGCTGATTGCACGTTTGACCATTTTTCGTCCACCGTTTCTTGGTAGCCAACGGCATTGTTGAGAAGGCTACGGTAGCCTAAAAAAGAGAAAAGAATAATAGCTCCAATACTCGCTAATACAATGTAAATCGGTTTCATAATCGTTGTTTTTGTTGTTTATTTACTGTTATATGTCAATTTGTGTTCCAAGATTTTTGATGTGACATTTTGGCATTAAGCCATTAGAAGCTCTCACACGATTTAAAGTTACTACATTTTGTTATCAATAATTTGAATTTTTCAGCATTAGCTTGGTTGTTCACAAGAATTTAATCAATTGCTCATGAAGTCTTTCATTTTACGGTCATATTTCTTAACCTTAATAATCAAATAAAAAGATGTCAATGAGCAAGAAAAATCCCGAAACAAACAGCTTGAAGTTGCCATTCTTCAGATGAAACGTAGGCAATAAAAAGAGCTGCCGAAATAGGTGGCTACCGAAGTTTAACAGATTTTGTCATCCGTTCAGCGGTCAAACAGGCGGAAGAGATTATTCAAGGGCAGGAGTCTATTCTCTCTTCGAAGCGCGATGCTGAATTATTCTTTGATACCGTTTTTAATGCCCCGGCACCGAATGAAAAACTGAAGGCTGCAAATTATTTTTAGCGATGAAAACGATTGAGCAATTGTTTGTTTGAAATACAATTTAGGTTTGGAGTAACCGTTTATTCCTCCTCGATTGGCGGTAGAAAATGAATCATTGGTCTCATGAATGGTTTAGGTAAGTTGGCTTTAAACTTCAGGATTTTCTTTGTCTTTTCGAGTTTCGATGTTTCAGCAATGGTAAATAATTCCTTCCCGATTTTTTGTATGATGTTTGGAAAATCGCTCGGACAACCATAGAAATAATAGGCTTGTCCATGTATTTTGATTCGAACCACCGCTTCGTTAGCGTCAATCGGAGTGGGAAAAATTGTCGAGTCTTTTTTCAAGGTTAACTTTGAAAAATACGTTTCTATTTTACTCATCTCCTCGTTGGTCAATTTCCCCTGAAAAGAACCGGTTTTCTGGCAGTTGCTCGAACCATAAAAAGTCATCCATCCGTCATTGTGTAATTCGAGCTGGAATACTGGACATTTTCCATTACAGGGAGAAGATGCTATGCTGATGTAGTCAAATTTGTCTGACTTTTTGTTCGTTGTGTTACATCCAGTCATGATTAATCCAAGAATGAAGCAGCAGGTGAAACGATGGAAGTGTTTGATCATGGTTTGGTGGTTTTAGTTTTCGGTCAAATATAACTTCTTTAAAAAAGTGCACTTTTCACTTTCATTCCATTTATCCGTACTTGAAATGGAGAAATTACTGATGTTGCCATTTTTCTCAGCAATTAAAAAGTAGGTGTCAAATTTTCCCTTTTCGATTTGACCAAAAATCCGGTATACCATGAAATGATTTGTACTATCTTCTTCAACAACTTGTCTCTTCAATCCGTGAGATTCAACAAAATAGTTTGAATCCCATTCATAATACGCTTTCACAAAATTATGTCCCTTCTCTGATCCATCTTCATTAAATTCATATTTATCGAAGCGCCCAAATGCAATCGCGACAATGACAGAATCTTGATTTCTAAAGAACTGTTGATTGCTAATTGAATTAAAGTTCTTCTTTTCCCATTTCCCTGGAAGTGTCACGGAGCCGTATGGCAAAACAAAATAATCTGTCACGTTTGTACTTTCGTTGTAATTTCCACCAACAATGGTGCTCGTCGTTCTTTGCGTCGCACAATTAGTCAACGTAATGATTAGAAGAAGTGGCAGAAGGGTTTTGATTAGGTTTGTTTTCATTGAAGTTGTTCAATTTTCAATTTGACCATAAATATTGTGGCTAGTTACTAAAATTTCTGACAGACCCTCGTTTCAAAAAAACATTCAAAGAAAAGTAAAAGTTTTTTTTAGAACAGAATGATAACAAAAGTCTATTTCTTCAGTTTAAATGAGTTTAGGATTTTTTCACCTGTATCAGCCATTTGTACAAATTTGTTTTGTTCGCAGGTAAAAGTCAGAATAAATGCTTTGTCATTCATTACCCAATAATATTGTTCATATGTCAAATGAAAAATTCCTTGGTCACCAGAATAAATGAGTTTGTGGTATTCTCCTTTATCATTTTTCACTCTTACGCTTTCACGTAAGATAGCGTTTGTCACCATTGTTTTAATTTGACCTTCGGTGATTTCTGTGTATTCGTTCAGGTCAACATGGTATCCAGCTAAGTCTTGAATCAATAAGTTGACATTTTCTTTAAATTGATCTTTTTCTGATTCAAGTGGTGAAAAGAGGATAAAACTTGTTCCCATTTGCTCACTTTGATTCAGTTCCCATGTAGAAGGATATTGAATAGCGTAGGCTGCTTGGTCAAATGTTTTCCAATCGTTCAATGTAGTTTTGTTTCCAGTAGTTTTTATGGTTGATTGACCAAAAACAGTAATTGAAAGAAGTAAAAAAGGGATGAATATCCTTATCATATATTTTGTGTTTTTAATTGGATTGGGCAGCTTAAAAATTCCAGAAAGATAATCACTTCATTTTTTTTTATTGTCGAGACATACTAACGAAACTTGCGATAAAAATAATGGAACTTTTCATCAATTATGAAAATAGGGAAGGAATTGTTTTGAATTCCATAAGCTTTATTCTTTTGCTAGTATTGCAAAGCCAGAAGTTGGTGTTGGATGATGTGCTGGATATTCCCATATTTCCCTTTTGTTAAAAGGAAATCGAATAGTTGGTCTTTTTTTTGAAATTCAAGTGTAGACCGTGTCCAGATGAACTGGTCATTTCTAAAAAAGAGAAACCATTTATTAAAATTTCCCCAGTTAGTTTTTGGTTCCCAAAATATTGAATGACTTGAATTTTAGTTCCAATACGATCAATGTTGCTAATTACTTTATGACTTTGAATACCTGAAATCTTAGTTAGTAACAATCAAGTTAGAAATTTCAGATAAATTGATTTGCGTAA